>NZ_JBSGFD010000007.1:0-105764 GCF_053603215.1 Kitasatospora sp. NPDC004240
CCGCGGATCCCCCCCGGGCCGGGCGGGGGGGGGGGCCCCCCCCCCCGCCTATTTTGAAGCCCCGGGCCCCGGGGGCGCCCGCCCCCCGGGCGCCGGTAGCAGCGGCCGGTCAGGGGTGGCCGGTCAGAGTTGGAAGGTCAGGGTTGGCCGGTCAGGAACGGGTGATCGCGAACCGGGAGCCCGGCTCGACGCAGACCTCGCCCTCGGCCGCGCCGGTGACGGTGACGCCGGTCAGGGTCGCGCTGCCCCGGGCGCCGCCCATCGCGAGCACCCCGCAGCCGTTGACCGCTCCGTCCACGCGGACGTCGGTGACCTTGACGTTCGGCATCGCCCCGCCGCCGGTCTTGAACTGGATGCCGTCGTAGGTCGAGTCGTGGATGTCGGTGTCCCGGATGGTGACGCCCGGGATGTCCGGCCCCTGCGCGAAGAGCGTGATGGCGCCGAACTCCTGGGCCTCGCCCCAGAACGCGCCGCCGGTGCGGTACAACGCGTTGTTGGCGATCAGCGTCTGCCCGGAGAAGGGCAGCGGGTCGTGGTCGGTGGCCAGCATGATCCCCGGGTAGTTCATGGTGTCGGAGACCACGTTGTTCTCCACCGTGTTGCCGTAACCGCCGTAGATCGCGATGCCGTTGGCGCGCCAGGGCAGCTGGACGGTGTTGTTGCGGAAGTGGTTGTCGTGGCCGACGTCCACCGAGGTGTCCTTGACGTACTTGCTCGACCAGACGGCCAGCGCGTCGTCACCGGTGTTGCGGAAGGAGGAGTTGCTGACGGTCGAATTGCGGGTGCCGTTGGCGAAGTTGATGCCGTCGGCGTAGGTGTCGCGGATCCTCATGCCGGTGAACTCCAGGCCGTCGCCCGGCCCCCACAGCTCGGGGATGTTGGAGTAGTCGCGGCCCGCCCAGACGGCGACGTTGGCGTGCTCGATCCAGACGTTGCTGATCTTCGTGCCCGTGCCGAAGCGGCCGTTGAGCGCGACACCGCCCTCGGCGTTGCCGTCGCCGCCCCGGATGGTGCCGGAGCCGAAGATGGCGAGGTCGGAGATCCGGGTGTTGTGGTCGATGTCGAAGCCGAAGTTTCCCTCGTGCGGGTGGTTGATGCCGCCCGCCTGGTGCGGCGGGGTGAGGGTGTACAGCCGGGTGTGCCACATGCCGGCGCCGCGGATCGTGACGTCGCGGATGCCGACCTGGTTGTACTGCCCGCGGTTCAGCGGGTCGTCGGTGAGGATCTTCTGCTCCTGGCGCCACTGGCCGGCCGGGATCCAGACGCAGACGATCTCGCCGTTCTGGTCGGCGGTGACGGCCCGCTGGATGGCGGCGGTGTCGTCGTTGCCGTCGTCGGGCACGGCCCCGTACTCGGTGATCGAGGTGCACTCCGCCGGCTTGGCGGCGGGCGGCGCGACCTGCTCCAGGTCGATCAGGTCGAGGACGTAGAAGGCGGCGGTGTCCCCCGCGTCCCGCTGGAGGCGGAACGTGGTGCCCGCGGGGTAGCTGCGGCTCAGCAGCGCGTTGGCCTCGTCGAACAGCCGGCGCGCGTCACCGCCGGGCCGGTTGGTCAGCCCCTCCGGGTCGTCGGTGCTGCCGTACAGCCAGCTGTGCTTGGAGGAGAGCGACAGCTTGCGGACGAAGGTGCCGTCGGCGTAGAGGCTGATGGTCGCCTCCTGGCCGCCGCCGGCGGGCGCGTCCGGGATGGAGTTGCGGACGACGATCGAGTTGGCGGCGTTGGTGGAGGTGAACTCCACGTAGTCGCCGGTGGTGTCGAGGCGCACCGACTCGCGGCCGGAGGACTCGGTGGCGACGTTGGTGTGTCCGAAGGTCCGCTTGCGGTCGGCGGTGAGCAGGGTGCCGCGGTAGCGCCCGGACTCCGCCTCGTACTCGGTGTACGGCACGGCGGCGCCGCGCCCGACGACGATCGTACGGACCAGGACGTTGTTGTTCTCGTCGGTCTCGGCGACCACGCCGGTGGCGTCCGCGGTGGCCGTCAGCGCGGCGCCGCCGTCGGTCGCCGTCCAGGTGCCGCCGATGGCGACGTCGGCCGTGCCCCCGGCGGCGATCGCGCCGGTGGTGCCCTGCAGGGTGGTGGCGCCGACGGTCAGCCGGGTGACCGTGCCGGCGGGGACGGCGGCGGTGCCGCGGTTGTGGACCGCGACCGTGAAGGAGACCGGGGTGCCGACCGCGGGGGCGGAGGGGTTGGTGGTGATGCCGGTGACCTGGAGGTCGGGGCCCGGGCTCTGGGCGACGGTCAGCTTGGCCGCCGCCGTACGGCTGTTGTTGCCGTTGTCCGATTCGGCGACGGTGTCGGTCGGGTCGACCGCGGCCGAGACGGTGTACGCGCCGGTCGGGCGGCGGCCGACGGGGACGTCGACGGTGGTGGACGCCCCGGCGGCGAGGGCGGGGACGGGCGCGGAGCCCGCGACGGCGCCCTCGACCACGACGTTCACCGTGGTGGCGGGTGCGGCTACGGCGCCGGCGTTGCGGACGGTGGCGCGGACCGTCACCTCGTCCGCCTCGGACGGGGCCGCGGGCGACCAACTGAGGTCGGTGACCGTGAAGTCCGGCTGCGGGGTGGCCCGGCCCAGCACCTGGATCTCGGCGACCTGGGCGCCCGGTGCCCCGGTGTTGCCGGAGAAGGCGAGCCGAACGTCGGAGACCTTGCCGGTGACCGGGACGACCACGGTGTTGCCGGAGGACGGGCTGAAGCCGTAACTGCCGCGCGCCTTCAGGGAGGTGAAGCCGGAGGCCGACGAGGCGCGGCCCAGGACCTCGAAGGACTGGGTCCGCGGGCCCCAGACCGGGTCCGGGTTGAGCTTGACGACCACGGCCTCGACGTCCGCGTCGGCGCCGAGCTTCACCGTGAGGTCCGCCGGGAACCCGGCCGACTCCCAGTACGTCCCGGTGTTGCCGTCGTTGGCGTGGGCGGCCACGTAGTTCTGGGTGACCGAGGTCGCCTCGACCGGCTTGTTCCGTGCCAGGTCGGTGCCGGCCGGCGGCTCGACCGGGGGCTCGCCGGCCTCGCCGTAGACCTCCAGCTCGGACAACTGGGCGGCGTTCCAGCCGGTGTTGGACGCCATCTGCACCCGGACGAACCGGGCGGTGGCGGCCGGCAGGTCGATCTTCACGGTGTTCGCGGCGGACGGGTCGAAGGAGCGGGCCTGTCCGGCGGCGAGGGTGTCGAAGGAGTTGCCGTCCGTACTGGCGAGGACGGCGAGCGACTGCGAACGCGCCTCCCAGCCGGTGGGCAGCTTCAGTGCGACGCGGTCCAGCGCGGCCGGGGCACCGAGGTCCACCTGCACCCACTGGGGGAACGAGCCCGTGGGCCCCTCCCAGTAGGACTGCTGGTCGCCGTCGGTGACGTGGCCGGCCGGGTAGCCGCCGAGCGTCCCCCCGGCGGTGGCCGCCCTGCCCAGGGCGAGGTTGACGTCGGCGGTGGCGGCGTGCGCGGGAACGGGGAGCAGACCGAACGACATCAGGCCGGCTGCCAGCAGGCCGACCCCCAGTCGCCTGCCCGGATGTGTGCCTCTCATGGTGACCTCTCCGCGATCCGGGGCCCGGCGAGCGGCCTGCGTCGGTCTCCCGGATCCGGCCGCGGAGAGGGCGCACGCGGCGATCGGGGACGGAACGGACGAGGACACGCGCCGGAGCCCACGAGGCTCTGATGGGGAACGGCGACGCGAAGCCAAGTAATTGAGCGAATCTGCTCTGATTTTGCGTCACCAGACAGATAGATTTCTACCAGGTGACGAGTTTGTCAACGGTTCGGTCACATCCACGGCGCCCGACCGGCCCCGGAAACGCCGACGGCACCGGTATCGGAGCCGCCGGAGCGGCGGTGATACCGGTGCCGTGAGGAAGGGTGACGCGGGGTCAGCCCGCGAGGGAGCCCCGGCTGCGGGCCGGCGGCGGGGCCGTCGAGCTGCGCAGCACCAGCTCGGGCTCGAAGAGCAGCTCCCCGAAGTGCGACTGCGCGCCCTGGATCTGGGCGCACAGCAGGTCGACGGCGGCCCGGCCCATCGCCTCGATGGGCTGACGGACCGTCGACAGCGGCGGCTCCGTGCAGGTCATGAAGGCCGAGTCGTCGAAGCCGACCACGGACACGTCGGAGGGGACGGAGAGCCCCCGGCGACGGGCGGCCCGTACGGCGCCGAGGGCGAGCGGGTCGCTGCCGCAGACGATGCCGGTGACACCCCGCTCCAGCAGCCGCGCGGTCGCGGCCTGCCCGCCCTCCAGCGAGAAGATCGACCGCTCCACCAGCACGTCCTCCCACGCCGTGCCGGTGGCCTCCGCCGCCACCCGGGCGGCCGCCAGCTTGCGGCGCGACGGCACGTGGTCGGCGGGGCCGAGGACCAGGCCGATCCTGGTGTGGCCGAGCGAGACGAGGTGGCGCCACGCCTGCTCGACGGCGACGGCGTCGTCGCAGGAGACGCAGGGGAAGTCGAGCCCCTCGATCGAGGCGTTCACCAGGACGACCGGGATCTTCCGCTCGGCCAGCAGGTGGTAGTGGTCGTGCGGCGCGTCGGCCTGGGCGAACAGGCCCCCGGCGAAGATCACGCCGGAGACCTGCTGCTGGAGCAGCAGGTCCACGTAGTCCGCCTCGGAGACCCCGCCCCTGGTCTGGGTGCACAGCACGGGGGTGAGCCCCTGCTGCGCCAGGGCGCCCCCGATGACCTCGGCGAACGCGGGGAAGATGGGGTTCTGCAGCTCCGGGAGCACCAGGCCGACCAACCGGGCCCGCTCCCCGCGCAGCTGCGTGGGCCGCTCGTACCCCAGGACGTCGAGGGCCGTGAGCACGGACTGCCGGGTCGCCTCGGACACCCCCGGCTTGCCGTTGAGGACACGGCTGACCGTCGCCTCGCTGACCCCCACCTTCTTCGCCACCTGAGCAAGTCGTCGTGTCATGCGCGCAAGACTATCGCAAATCACGCAAGCCGATTGCGTTCGGTTTCCGTTCAACCGGCATTTCACGACCGTGGGTTGCGTACGACGGCCGACGGGGTGACCACTGGGGCGGCCGGCCGACGGGCCGACCCCCGGCCCGGCCGGCTGCTCAGCAGCGGAGCCAGACCGCCGTGTCCCGGGGCAGCCGACCCTCGGCGTCCAGGGGCCCGCTGGACAGCAGCAGCCGCTCGTACGGCGGCAGCACGGCGGGCGCCTCGGCGAGGTTGACCACGCAGAGGAGGCGGTGGCCGTCCCCGCGGGTGAAGGCGAGCACCCCCTCCCCGGCGGGGAGCCAGGTCAGCGGCCCGTCCCCGAAGCCCTCACCGGTGCGGCGCAGCCGCAGCGCCTCGCGGTAGAGGCTGAGCATCGAGCCGGGGTCGCCGTCTTGCCGGTCCACGGCGTAGGCGGCCCAGTCGGCAGGCTGCGGCAGCCACGGCTCGTCGCCGGGCCCGAAGCCGTACCACCGCGCCGCCGCCTCCCAGGGCAGGGGGACCCGGCAGCCGTCCCGGCCGGGGTCGGTGCCCCCGGAGCGGAAGTGCATGGGGTCCTGGATGCGGTCGAGGGGGATGTCGGCCTCGGGCAGTCCGAGTTCCTCGCCCTGGTAGAAGTAGACGGAGCCGGGCAGGGCGAGGGTCAGCAGGGCGGCGGCGCGGGCGCGGCGGGTGCCGAGGGCCAGGTCGGTGGGGGTGCCGAAGGTCTTCGTGGTGAAGTCGAAGGCGGTGTCGGCGCGGCCGTAGCGGGTCACGGTGCGGGTGACGTCGTGGTTGCAGAGCACCCAGGTGGCGGGGGCGCCGACCGGCGCGTGCTCGGCGAGGGTGTCCTCGATGGCGGCGCGCAGCCGGCCGGGCTCCCACGGGCAGGCGAGGAAGCTGAAGTTGAAGGCGGTGTGGAGCTCGTCGGGCCGCAGGTAACGGGCGAAGCGTTCGGAGTCCGGGAGCCAGACCTCCCCGACGAAGACGCCGCCGTACTCGTCGGCGATGGCCCGCCAGGAGCGGTAGACCTCGTGGATCCCGTCCTGGTCGATGTACGGGTGCGGGTCGACGCCCTCGGTGAAGTCGCGCAGTGCGGGGTCCTTGGTGAGCAGCGCGGCGGAGTCGATCCGGACGCCGGCGACACCGCGCTCGAACCAGAACCGCAGGACGTCCTCGTGCTCGCGGCGGACCTCGGGGTGGTCCCAGTTGAGGTCGGGCTGCTCGGGGGTGAAGAGGTGCAGGTACCACTCGCCGTCGGGGACCCGCGTCCAGGTGTCACCGGAGAACTGGGAGGGCCAGTCGTTGGGCGGGAGTTCGCCGTTCTCGCCGCGGCCGGGGCGGAAGTGGAAGCGCCGGCGCTCGGGGCTGCCGGGGCCCGCGGCGAGGGCGGCGCGGAACCAGGCGTGCTGGTCGGACACGTGGTTGGGGACGATGTCGACGATGACCCGCAGGCCCAGTTCGGCGGCCTCGGCGATGAGCTTCTCGGCCTCGTCGAGGGTGCCGAAGGCGGGGTCGACGGCCCGGTAGTCGGCGACGTCGTAGCCGCCGTCGACCATCGGGGAGGCGTACCAGGGGGTGAACCAGACGGCGTCGACGCCGAGTTCGGCGAGGTGGGGCAGTCTCGCCCGGACGCCCGCGAGGTCCCCGGTGCCGTCGCCGTCGCCGTCGGCGAAGCTGCGGGGGTAGACCTGGTAGATGACGGCGTCGCGCCACCAGTCGGCGGTGCGGGACGGGTCGGGGGCTGCCACGTGAACGGTCCTTTCGGGCAGGAGGGGGCCTTCGCCGCCGGACCGGCCACCCGGGACGGGGGCCGCGGGGCGCGACGGCGAAGGCGCGGTGGGCCGGAGCGTGTGGGAGGGGCGGGCGGTGGGCGGGGCGGGCGGTGGGCAGGGCGGCTGTCAGCCCTTGAGTCCTCCGGAGGTGAGGCCGCTCATGATGTTGCGCTGGAAGACCAGGAAGATGAGCAGGGTCGGTATCGAGGCGATGGTCAGCGCCGCGATCAGCACGTTCACCGGCACCCCGTTGGAGAGCGAGTAGATGCCGACGTTGAGGGTCTGCATCGAGGGGTCGGGGAGCGTGAGCATCGGCCAGAGGAAGTCCTTCCAGACCCCCACGATCGCGAAGATCGACACCACCCCGAGGACCGGCCGGGAGATCGGCAGGACGATCGACCACAGGATCCGCAGCGGGCTCGCGCCGTCCATGGCGGCGGCGTCGAGGAGTTCCTTCGGGATGGAGTCGAAGAACCGCTTGAGCAGGAAGATGTTGAAGGCGTTGGTGACGGACGGCAGCCAGATCGCCCAGGGGGTGTTGAGCAGGTTGCGTTCCACCACCGGCACGTCGAGCACGGTGAGGTACTGCGGCACGACGAGCACGGTGGCGGGGATCATCAGCGTCGCCAGCATCATGCCGAGGATGGCCTTGCCGAGCACCGGGCGGAGCTTGGACAGCGAGTAGGCGGCCGCCACGTCGAGGACCAGTTGGAAGGCGAGCGCGCCGAAGGCGTAGTAGAGGGTGTTGAAGAGCAGGGAGGCGAGGTCCATGACCTCCCAGGCGCGGCTGTAGTTCTCCGGTGTGAAGGTCTCCGGCACCAGGGTGGGCGGCGTCCGGATGACCTCCTGGGCGTCCTTGAAGCCGCTGGACACCAGCCAGTACATCGGGCCGAGGAACACCAGGGTGAACCCGCCGACGACCAGGGCGAAGACCGTCCGGTAGACGGCTCTGCCGCGCGGCCTGGCGAGCACGGCGGGCGAGATGAGAGTGCGTGTGGACATGCTGGTCTCCCCGGTCCTACTCGTCCTCGGCGCGGCTGAGCTTCACGTACGCCGCCGAGAATCCGGCGAGGAGTACGAGCAGGAGCAGGCCGAGGGCCGCGGCGGCGCCGTAGTCGTTGAAGTTGAAGGCGTACTGGTAGATGAGGTACACGACGGTGGTGGTCGAGCCCTCGGGGCCGGCGCCGCCGGTGAGCAGGAACGGTTCGACGAAGACCTGCATGGTCGCGACGACCTGCATGAGGAGCATCAGGGACAGGATCAGCCGGGTCTGCGGGATGGTGACGTGCCAGATCTTGCGGAACAGGCCGGCCCCGTCGAGTTCGGCCGCCTCGTACAGCTCGCCCGGGATGCTCTGCAGGGCGGCGAGGTAGATGAGAGTGGCGCCGCCCATGTTCATCCAGGTGGAGGCGATGACCACGGAGAGCATCGAGAGGTCCGGGTCCTGGAGCCATTGCTGTTCGGGGAGGTGGAGGAAGGTGAGCAGCTGGTTGAGCAGGCCGTAGCCGGGGTCGTACAGGTACTTGAAGAGGAGCACCGAGGCGACCGGCGGGAGCATCACCGGCAGGTAGACGAGGAGCCGGAGGTAGCCCTGGCCGTGCTGGAACTCGTTGATGACGATCGCCACGACGAACGGCACGGCGAAACCGAGGACCAGCGCGAGCACCGTGAACAGGAGGGTGTTGCGCCAGGCCTGCCAGAAGGCCGGGTCGTTGACGACCGTGCTGAGGTTGTCCAGGCCGACCCAGGTGGTGCGGCCCCTCTCGGTCTTCTGGAAGGCCAGGAAGAACTCCCGGACCATCGGGTACCAGGAGAACACGGCGAAGCAGAGCACCGCGCCGATGAGGAATCCGTGGGCGGTGAGGTTGCGCTTCAGGCTCCTGCCGAAGGACGCTCCGGGTAGCGCGGGGGCCGCCGCTCGCGGCTCGGTCCGGCGGGGTGGTCCCGCCTTGCTCGGGGTCAGGCCGGTGGCCGGCATCGTCGCTCCTTGGTGCTGATCTGCCGCTGCTGTTGCCGGGGCGGGACGGGGCGGGCACCGGGCCCGCCCCGCCCCCGGGGGGGTCACTGGTTGGCGAGGACCTGGTTGACCTGGGCCTCGGCGGTGGCGAGGAGCTTGTCGACGTCGGCGTCCTTGTTGGTGAGGATCCCCGACATGACGTTGTCGAGGACCTTGTAGACCTCCTGCGCCTTCGGCGGCTCGGCCTTGCCCTGGACCGGGTTGTCCATGAAGGTCTTGAAGTTGGCGACCGGCATGGTGGCGCTGGCGACCCGGGCGGCGTCGTCCTTGCCCTTCGACCCGTTCAGCCAGAAGTTGGGCTGCGGAACGCCGACGGGCAGCTGGTCGGTCTTGGCGCGGGCCCAGTCGAACTGGCCCTTGCCGACCGTGAGGTTCTTGAAGTTGAGCCAGGCGATCGCGGCCTTGACCTTGTCGCCCGAGATGCCCTTCTTGATCATGTAGTTGTTGCCGCCGGCCAGGGTGGCCTTCGCGCCGGGGATCGGGCCCATGCCGAAGTTCTCGTACTTGGCGCCGAGTTGCTGGACCATGTACGCGATGTCGTCGGGGGCGGCGAGGAACATGCCGAGCTTGTCGGTGGCGATCTGCTTCTGGAGGTCGCCCCACTTCAGCAGCTGGGTCTTGCCCATGCTGTCGTCCTCCCAGCGCATCGCGTGGAGGTTGCGGGCGACCTGCTTGCCGAGCTCGCCGTTGAAGGCGGCCTTCTTGCCGCTCGCGTCGACGACGTCCCCGCCGAGGCTGTACAGCTGCGCGGTGAAGTGCCAGCCGCCGGTGTTCCCGGCGCTGTACTCGCCGAAGCCGGCGACACCGTCACCGAGGGCGGCGATCTTCTTGGCGGCGGCGCGGACCTCGTCCCAGGTGCGCGGCGGGGCGTCGGGGTCGAGGCCCGCCTGCTGGAAGAGCTTGCGGTTGATCAGCAGGCCCATCGTGTAGTTGCTGGTGGGCAGGCCGTACAGCTTGCCCTCGCTCTTCAGCGAGCCGAGCACGTTGGGGTCGATGTCCTTGAGCAGCGGGACGGTCCGGTCGCTCACGTACGCGCTGATGTCCGTGGCGCCGTCCTCGGAGAGCACCTGCGGCAGGTCGGTGAAGTACGTGTAGAAGACGTCCGGCTGCGACTTGGCCTTGAGCATCGCGGTGAAGCGCGGCGGCTCCAGGCACTGGCCGGGGGTGGAGCGGCCCTCGATGGTGACGTTCGGGTACGTCCTGTTGAACTCGGCGACGTCCTCCTTCCACTCCTTGAGCTCGGCCGCCTTCGCCGCCGGGGGCATGCAGTCGATGGTGAGCGTCACCTTGGTCTTCGGGTCCAGCGGGGCGGCCGGGTCGGAGGAGCCGCTCCCGTCGGATCCACCGCCGTCGTTGCTGCTGCTCGTGCCGCAGGCGGCGAGCGCGGTCAGCGTGAGGGCGGAGACGAGGGCGGCTGCGCTGGCGCGGCGGGTACGGCGGACCCGGGCAGATCTCATGGGTGGTCCCCTTCGGGCAGGAACGTGGAGGTTGCCCCACCGCCGGTGCGTTGTGGGGCGCGCCACACTCAACCATCCTCAACAAGTGAACGCAAGATATCGCGTTCATTTCGTAATTCCTCGACAAGACTGCGCCTGGCGGGCGATCGCCTGCCCCAACCCTTGACCGGGTGGAGGTTTTAGGCAGGTGCATGACAAATTTGGGCTTGAGGAGACCCTCCGAATCGCTTCGAAAATTGCACGGTACGCGACGGTCCTTGCGCCGGGCCTGCTGCTCCGCAGACCCGGCGCCGTCCCTCCGACGTCGTCAGAGCCGCTCGGGGACCGGGTTCCCGACCGCCTCGATCGCCCGGCGCACGGGGACCTTCAGCAGCACCACGAAGCCGATCACGAAGAACACCAGCAGCGAGACGATCGCCGAGCGGTAGCTGCCGGTGACCTGGTACGCCAGACCGAAGACCAGCGGGCCCATCCAACTGGTGCCGCGGTCACTGACCTTGTAGACGCTGAAGTACTCCGCCTCCTTCCCCGCCGGGATCATGTGCGAGAACAGCGAGCGCGAGAGCGCCTGGCTGCCGCCGAGCACCAGGCCGATCATGCAGGCCAGCACGAAGAACCAGGCCGGCTGGTGGGCGGGCATGAAGTACCCGAGGGCCACGGTGACCACCCAGCCGACCAGCGAACCGAGCACGGTCGCCTTGGCGCCGAACCGGTGGGCGATCCGCCCGAGCAGCAGGGCGCCGCCGATCGCCACGATCTGGACCAGCAGCACGGCGGCGACCAGCGAGGTCTGGTCCATGCCGAGCTCCTCGCTGCCGTACAGCGCGGCCTGCGAGACCACGGTCTGGATGCCGTCGTTGTAGCAGAGGAAGGCGCCCAGGTAGAGCAGCGTCAGCGGGTACTTCCTCATGCCCCGCAGGGTGCGGGCGAGTTCGCGCAGGCTGCCGGCGGCGGGCCGGTCCCCCACGGCCGCGGCGCGGTCCGGGGCCACCCCGGCCCGGGAGGGCAGCCGCAGCATCGGGACGATCGTGAACAGCGCCCACCACAGACCGGCCGAGGCCAGGCAGATCCGCACCGCGGTGCCCGAGGACAGGCCGAGCGCGTCACGCCCCTCGAACAGCGCCAGGTTGGCGATCAGCAGCAGTCCGCCGCCCGCGTAGCCGTACGCCCAGCCCTTGGAGGAGACCGCGTCACGCTCGTCGGGGGCGGCCAGAGCGGGCAGGTAGGCGTACGACAGCGCGACCGACACCGCGTACGCGATGTTGGCGACCACCAGCAGGGCGCCGCCGAGCAGGTAGCGGTCACCGCCGAGGAAGAACATGCCCATCGTGGCGACCGCGCCGACGTAGGCGGAGCCGCACATCAGCTCCTTGTGCCGCCCGGTGCGGTCCGCGACCGTGCCGGCCAGCAGCATCGCCGCCACCGACAGCAGCACCGAGAAGGAGACCGTGTACGGGAAGAACGACCCCGCGCGGATCGACAGCCCGAGCGGGTGCACGTCGCCCGACGCGTCGGCGGCGCTCTTGGCGATCGACGTCAGGTACGGCCCCAGGAACACCGTCAGGACGGTGGCCGAGAAGGCCGCGCTGGCCCAGTCGTTGACGTACCAGCCGAACTGCATCCTGCGCAGGTCGCGGCCGTCGGCGGCGGGCGCCGGATGCTCCGTCGCCTGCTCCGTCACGGGGTCCGGCAGTTGGGCCGCGGTGTTCATGGGGCTCCTGTCGCTGTGCCGGAGCCGCTGCCGCCGTCGTTCCAGCAGCCGCGCTCGCCGAGGACGTCCTTCAGGACGCCGATGTGATCGGCCATGATGCCATCCACCCCGAGGTCGAGGAGAGCCCCGATCCGTACGGGATCGTCCACGGTCCAGACGTGCACCTGGAGGCCGAGGCGGTGGGCCGCGCGGACGAAGGCCCGGTCCACGACCCGTACGCCGCGGTGCCGTTCGGGCACCTGCGCGCACACCCCGGCGAAGGCGGCCCCGCGCCCGCGCAGCAACGGCCCGGCCAGCGAGAGCATCCGCAGCCGGGCCACCTCGCGCGGTCCGAGCGAGGTGGCCAGCCGGGGGCCGGCGGCGGCGCGGACGGCGGCGAGGCGGCTGTCGGAGAAGCCGCCGACGCAGACCCGGTCCCAGGCGCCGGTCCGCCGGACCGCCTCGACCAGCGGCCCGACGGCCGGCGCCGCCTTGACGTCGACGTTGAAGCGGGCCTCGGGGAACGCGCCGAGCAGGTCCTCCAGCAGCGGCACGGGCTCGCGGCCGCCGATCCGGGCCTGCCCGACGGTGGCCCAGGGCAGTTCGGCCACCGCACCGGTGCGGTCGGTGACCCGGTCGAGGCGGGAGTCGTGGAAGGCCACCAGCACACCGTCGGCGGTCGCGTGCACGTCCGTCTCCAGATAGCGGTACCCGAGGGCGACGGCCGCCTCGAAGGCGGCGAGCGAGTTCTCGGGATGGCCGAGCTCACCGCCCCGGTGCGCGAAGGCGAGCGGCCCGGGATGGTCGAGGAAGGGGTGCATGTGGTGCTCCGAGCTGCTGGGAGGGGGCCCGCAGGGCCTGCGGCGGCGCCCGCTCCCACGGCGGCCCCGGTCGCGCGCGTTACAGTATTACGCATCCTGTCAAGTGGTAACGCGGCGGCCGGATCCCTTGCCCCGCTCGCCGGCCCGGCCCCTCACCGCGGCCCTGCGTCCGGCCCCCACCGCTCCCCGGTGTCCGGCCGGCCCCCGGGCGCCCGCGCCACGGCGACGCGGGGCAGCGCGTACGGGTGGTGGTCACGCAGGTGGCCGATCAGGTGCTCGCGCAGCCGGCAGCGGAGCTCGAACGCGTCGTCGGCGTTGGCCGCGGTGGCCAGCACCCGGACCACGATGGTGGTCGGCGTGGTGTCGACCACCTGGAGCGCGCTGCCCTCCCCGTCCCACAGCTCGCTCTTGGCCAGGTACTCGTCAAACTCCTCCCGCAGCAGCCCGACCGGGGTGTGGTGGTCGAGGTGGAGCAGCGCCGTGCCGGTGATGCGGCTGGAGCGGCGGGACCAGTTCTCGAACGGGCGGCCGACCAGGTAGGAGATCGGCATCACCAGCCGCCGCTGGTCCCAGGTCTCGATCACCACGGCGGTCAGGGTGATCTCCTCCACCGTCCCCCACTCCCCGGACACCACGACCACGTCCCCGATCCGGGCCAGGTCGCCGAAGGCCATCTGCACCCCGGCGAAGACGTTCGCCAGCGTGCTCTGGGCCGCCACGCCCGCCACCACGCCGACCAGCCCGGCGGAGGCCAGCAGGCTCGTCCCGACACCGCGGACCGCCGGGAAGGTCATCAGCACCGCGCCCAGCGTCGCGACGGCCACGATCGCCTGGCAGATCCGGCCCAGCAGACCGGCCCGGGTCCGGGCCCGGCCCGCCCACGCCGGGTCCCGGCGGTGCACGGCCAGCCGGACGGCGCCGTCCACCAGCAGCGCCACCAACCGGGCGCACAGCCACCCGCAGGAGGCGATGGCGAGCACCACGGCCAGGTGCCGCAGCCCCTCGCGGGCGGCGGGCGGCGCGTCGATCCACGGCAGCGCTCCGGCCAGCAGGAGGGACGCCGTCAGCGCCAGGACCGGGCGGCGGCATCCGCGCACCACGTCCGGGACGCCGGCGCCGCCGCCGGGGGCCGTCAGCCGCCGGGCCACCAGTTGCGCCGTCCGGTCCAGGCCGTAGGTGATGAGGGCGGCCGCGACGCCGACGAGGGCGAGGCGGAGCAGACTCCACCACACGTCCCGCGCTCCTTTCGCTTCGGGGTTCCGCTTCGGGGTTCCGCTTCGCCGGGGGTCGGGTGGTGGTTCAGTCGGGCGGCTCGGGCGGGCCGGGGTGGCCCGGTTGCGGCGCGGGCGGTTCGGGCTCGGGCCGGACGGGGGACGGCGCCGGCAGCGGTTCCGGCGGCACCGGGGAGCCGGGCGGCGCCGGCGGGTCGGGCACCAGGGGCGGGTCGGCCGGCCGGGTCGGCAGCGGCGGCTCCGGGGGCGGAGGCGGCGTGGGCGGGCCGGGCCGGGCGGGGGCGGTGGTCATGAGGGGCTCCTCTCGATCGATTCGGCTCGGTTCGGTTCGGCTTCGTTTCGGTTTCATTCGGTGTGGTGCGGTGCCGCACGGTTCGTACGGCGGCCCCGGGGTCCGGCGCCGGTACGCCCGCACCGGACCCCGGGCGGCCTCGGGGTGAACGGACCCCGGGCGGGCGGCCCTCAGGCCGCCGGATGTCAGATGATCCGACCGCCGTAGAACCCGTCGTAGTAGGGCCCGAAGCGTGCACGGGGGTCGATCTCCTGGTCGGCCGTGGCCTCACCGAGGTCGGGGCTGTTCTTGACGTCGTCCTTGGTCCGGTCGATGTAGACCCTCCGCTCCCCGATCTCGATGCGGGTCACCGTCCCGGCCGGGAGCAGCACCCGCCTGCCGAAGATCCACGGGCCGGTGTCGACCACCAGGTACTGCTCGCCGACCACCTCGGACAGCTTGTCGACCTTGCCGATCGATCCGTCGGTGGCCTCGACGTGGAACCCGATGAGGTCGGTGCCGGCGGTGTGCCCGGCGGCGGTGCGGAACTCCCAGATGTCATGGCGCTCGTTCATGACTGCCTCCGTTCGTCTGCTGGCGGGCCGGGCCGCACACCTCCGTACCGTTCGTACGGCCCGGCGGGTCGTGACCGTCGGCTGCCCCCGATGCCGGGGTTCATGCCCGGTCGGCCGCCGGCGGTCCGTTGCGCTCGACGTGGTGCTTGAAGTCGTTCAGGTCGTCGATGATCCGGCGGTCGACGAAGCCGAGCGCCTCGGCGAGGTGCTCCCAGACGCCGTGCGGTTCGATCTCCAGCTGGAACATCACCCGGGTGCTCCGGTCGCCGACGTGGTGGAAGGTGACCACGCCGCTGTAGCGCGTCGGGCCGGATCCGCCCTCCCAGGCCACCCGCTCGCCCTCCACCACCTCCGTGGTCACGGCCTCGAACTCCCGCCGGCCGCCCGCGGTCCCGACCACCCAGCTGCTGCGCCCGGGGCCGGACACGTCGACGCTCACCACCCCGCGCATGAACCGCGGGAAGTCCTCGCAGCGGACCCAGTGCCCGTAGACCTCGTCGAGCGGCGCCGCCACCTCGACCGATTCCTCGATCCGTCCCATCGTCTCCTCCTCGTCCTGCGGTACCCGCTCCCCCGTCGCCGCCGCCCGTACGGCGGCCCGCGGATGTCCGCGTGCCCCGGTCCGCGCGCGGCATGCACGGCGTGCGCCGCCCCGCCCGCGCCCGTCGCAGCGCCCTCCCCCGGCCCCCCGTCGCAGCACCCACCCCCGGAGCGTTCACACAACCTCCACAGCCGGAACGGACATGGACACGGCCGGGGCGGGTAACCGGGGACGGACCGTACGCCGAGGGGAAAGGACCGACATGGCCACGACCAGTGACGAACTCCTCCACCGCGCGACCGCCGCCCCCGCTCAGGACGAGGCCGCGGTGGTCGCCGCGCCCGGCACCCCGCGCGCCGTCGCCCCGGAGCTCGCCGGCATCGAGGACCCGCGTCAGGTCGCGCCGAGCGACGCGCGCGAACTGACCCGCGTCCTGCTGGCCCGGCTCGCCACCCTGGAGGAGGGCACCCGGGAGTACTCGTACGTCCGTGCCACGCTCGTCGAGCTCAACCTGTCGCTGGTGCGGTTCGCGATCCGCCGCGTGGGCCACCGCCGGGAGGCCGAGGAGGACCTGATGCAGGTCGGCTCGCTCGGCCTGCTCAAGGCGATCGACCGCTTCGACCCCGACCGCGGCGTGGAGTTCACCACCTTCGCCGTACCGACCGTCCTCGGCGAGATCCGCCGCCACTTCCGCGACACCACCTGGGCCGTCCATGTTCCGCGGCGGCTCCAGGAGCTGCGGATCACCCTCGCCAAGGCCCGCGACGTGCTGTTCCAGCGCCTGGGCCGCGCGCCGACCGTGGCCGAGCTCGCCGAGCACCTCGGGCTGCCCGAGGAGGAGGTGATCGAGGGACTCGCGGCCGCCAACGGCCACACCGCCGGTTCCCTGGACACGCCCGCCGGCGAAGGACAGGAGGACGGGAGCCCGCTCACCCAGCGCCTCGGCCAGGAGGATCCGAGGTTCGCCACGGTCGAGAACCTGATCGTGCTCAAGCCCCTGATCGCCGCCCTGCCCGAACGCGACCGGCTGATCCTGTCGATGCGCTTCGCCGAGGACCTCACCCAGTCCCAGATCGGCGCCCGCCTCGGGCTGTCCCAGATGCACGTCTCCCGCCTCCTCGGCCGCACCCTGCGGAGGCTGCACGCGGGTCTCACCGCGAGCTGAGCCGGCGCCGCGGCCCGCACGGGCGCACGCGACGCCCGCCCACCACCGGCACGACGCACGCCGCCCGGGGCCTGGCCAGGCCCCGGGTGGCGTGCGTAGGCTCGTGGGGCACACCCGAGAACCCGTGGAGCACACCCCAGGAGGGGAGCAGGACGACGATGCCAGCCGAGAAGACGATGCCCGCGGACAACGGGCCCGCGACCGCGCCGCCGGCCACCGGGCCCGCCGATCCGTCCCGGCCCGGCACGGGGCCCGCCCTGGTCGTCCGCGCCTGGCACACCGACGCCCGGGCGGCCGTCTGCGCGCTCGCCGGCGACCTCGACATCGAGACCCTGGCGCCCGCCAGGACCACCCTGGACGAGCTGGTGGAACAGCGCCCGCCGCTCCTCGTCGTCGACCTCGGACGCGTCGACTTCTGCGACTCCTCCGGCCTGAACCTGCTGCTGCGGACCCGGATGGCGGCGGCCTCCGCCGACCTGGGGTTCCGCCTCGCGGCGCCCTCCGCCACGGTGCTGCGGCTGTTGGAACTGACCTGCGCCGACACCGTGTTCTCGCTCCACCCGTCCCTGGACGAGGCACTGGCCGCACCGCTCTGACGACCACCGCCGGCCACCCACCGCCGGTCATGCATGATCCGGCGACGGCCGGGAATCCGAGCAGGCGGAACACCGCACAGGGCCGAGAGCGAAGGGGCACCCGTACATGACGACCAGCCGGGCAACCCTGGACGGCGACCGGCCGGGCACCGGCCCCACGCTGCCGCCCGGCGGACAGCGCCGCCGCCTGCACCTGGCCGGGCTGCCCAAGCCCGTCGCCCGCGCCCGGGCGTACACCGCCCAGGCCCTCGCCGACTGGTCCTGGCCGACCGGCCCCGGCCGCGCCGACGACATCGTGCTCCTCGTCGCCGAACTGGTCGCCAACGCGATGCTGCACGCCGGCGGCCCCGTGGACCTCGTCCTCGACGCCTCCGAGGCCCGGCTGCGGATCGAGGTCGCCGACCGGTCGACCGCGCTCCCCGAGCCCCGCCGCCCCCACCGCCCGGGCCTGCCCGGCGGGCACGGCCTCTTCATCGTCCAGCGGGCCGCCACCCGCTGGGGCTCCCTCCCCCACCCCGACGGCAAGATCGTCTGGGCCGAACTCGACGCCCCCGCCCCGGCGGCACCCGCGGGGTGAGTCCCGGGCGGGGCGCCCCGGGGGTCACCGGGTCGACAGCCCCGGGAACACCGGGTCTTCGTCAGGCCGGCATGGTGGGCAGCAGCGCGGTGGTGGTCACCTTGTTGTCGCACTCGGCGAACAGGCCGTCGGCCAGCGCCACCTGGTGCGATCCGGCACCGGGCAGGCCCAGGACGAGGGTGGGGTAGGCGACCGGCGTGGCCCCGGAGACGCAGTAGCCGTCGGCCTCGCCCTGGACCTGGACGAAGGTGAGCTTCACCCAGGCCTTGCCGCCCGGGATCAGCCGGACCGGGGCGGCCGGGCCGGAGTGGGTCACCGCGAGCGGGGTGTTCTTGTCCGGGGCGCCGTTGCCCGCTCCGGCCACCGTCGGGAACCCCTGGAGGTTGCACGGCCGCGCGGAGGTGTTGGTGAAGGAGACGACCGCCGCGCCGATCCCGGTGCCCGGGGGGCGCTCCTTCGCCTGACGGGCCTCCACCTTCAGGTCGCGGTCCGAGCAGAGCGGGGCCGTCGCCCCGCCCGCCGTGGCACTGCCGGACGCTGCGGCGCCACCGGACGACGCGGCGCCCGCGGAGGGCGTGCCACCCTTGGCGGGGGCCGGGGAGGTGGCACCCGGCGCGGCCGAGGTGGTGACCACCACCGACGGCGCCGCGCCCGCCCCCGTCGCCGCGGGCCCGTCGTCGCCCGGCCCGCACGCCGTGACCACCAGGGCGACCGTGGCGGCCGTGACCGCGGCGACCCCTGCTCTTCGGGCGGCCTTCTTCCCGTACCGCGTGTCCTGCATGACGTCCCCCGGAGGATCCCGTGGTGCCGGCCCGGCGCGGGCACCTGCCCCGTACACACCGCGGTGGCGGCGCCGGTTCCCCGAACGGTCGGGTGTGACAGGACGGTGACGGGATCGGGAGACCGCCGTCGAACGGTGACGGGCCGGGCCGCCGGTTCGGTGGTCGGATCCACACGACGCACTGTGTCATGCACCACTGTCGGTCACCCTCCGCGTCCGACGATCGACCGAGAGCGCTCTCCGCGGTCCTCGAAGCTTTCTCCGGCGTGATCCAGACTTTAAAAGAGACTTAAGTCTTGAGGCTTCATCAAAAACCCCTGGTCACAGGCGTTTCATGTTCAACCGTCTGACATTGCCATGGCGATAACTCGCCCGTAACATCGTGGCCTACCGGCGACGCCACGTCAGTCAAGAGAGCGCTCTCACTGGCTTCCGACCCCCCTCCTCCCTAGACAAGGGTGCAATCCATGGCAGCTGCCCATCGCAAACGCCGTTGGTCCTTCGGCGGCCTCGCCTTCCTCATCGCCACCGCACTGGTGGCCGCCGCCCTGATCAACGGCCTCTCCCCCAACGGCTCCCAGGCCGCCACCCGGACCGACGGCGCGGCGGCCGCGGACGCCGCCCCGGCCGCCGCGCAGACCTGGAACGACGACTTCGACGGACCGGCCGGCGCGGCCGTCGACCCGGCCAAGTGGACGCTGGAGACCGGTGGTTCCGGCAACGGCAACCACGAGCTGCAGTACTACACCGGGGGCACCGGCAACGCGGCCCTCGACGGCCAGGGCCACCTGGTCATCACCGCCAAGCGCAACACCGACCCCGGTCTGGGCTGTTGGTACGGCACCTGCCAGTACACCTCGGCCCGGCTGAACACCGCCCGCACCTTCACCCAGGCGTACGGGCACTTCGAGTCCCGCATCAAGATCCCGCGCGGCCAGGGCATCTGGCCGGCGTTCTGGATGCTCGGCAACGACCTCGGCTCCGCCGGCTGGCCCAACAGCGGCGAGATCGACATCATGGAGAACATCGGCCGCGAGCCGGGCACCGTGCACGGCACCATCCACGGCCCGGGCTACTCCGGCGCCGGCGGCATCGGCGCCGCGTACAGCCTGCCCGCCGGTCAGGCCTTCGCGGACGCGTTCCACGTCTTCGCGGTCGACTGGAGCCCCACCGCGATCACCTGGTCGGTCGACGGCCACACCTACCAGACCCGCACCCCCGCGGACCTGGGCGGCAACCGCTGGGTGTACGACCACCCGTTCTTCGTGATCCTCAACCTCGCGGTCGGCGGCGACTGGCCGGGCAGCCCGGACGGCTCCTCGACCTACCCGCAGACCATGGTGATCGACTACGTGCACATCACCGGCGGGAACGGCGGCGGCACCCCGCGCACCGGTCCGATCGTCGGCATCGGCGGCATGTGCGTCGACGTGGCCGGCGCCTCCAACGCCGACCGCACCCCGATCCAGCTCCACACCTGCACGGGCAACGCCGCCCAGCAGTGGACCGTCGGCACCGACGGCACCGTCCGGGCGCTCGGCAAGTGCCTGGACGTGGCCGGCTCCTCGCACGCCGACGGCGCGGTCGTACAGCTGTACACCTGCAACGGCACCGGCGCCCAGAAGTGGACGTACACCTCCGGGCGCGACCTGGTGAACCCCGGCTCCAACAAGTGCCTCGACGCCAAGGGCGGTTCCTCCGCCGACGGCACCCGTCTGCAGCTCTGGACCTGCAACGGCACCGGCGCCCAGAAGTGGACCCTGGGCTGACCCCGCACAGCCCCTGACCACCCTCCCAGGACCTCGGGCCGCCCCTCACGGCCCCTGATCACCCTCCTCCCTCCCGCACGGTCGGCCGCCGCAGCGTCCGGCCGACCGCGCGGCCCTCCCCACCCTCACTCCCTCGCCCGCAGCGCACGTCGACGTGCCGCACCACGACATGCCGCGACGCACCGCGGAGAACGGACCCCCACACCATGACCCCTCGCCACCGCGCGCCGATCTCGCGCCGGACGCTGCTCGTCGCCGCAGGAGCCGCCATCGCGGTGCCCGCCACCGCGACCTGGCTCACCGCCACCGCCGGCGCGCAGACCGCCGCCACCCTGCCGATGGACCTGGTCAACACGACCGGCAACAACACCGTCTACGCCTACGTGGTCGGCCGCGACCCGGCGGCCGGCGGCAACTGGGCCTTCGTCCAGGCCGACGGCGTCAGCCTCCACCACCCGCCGAACCCGGCCAACGACCAGACGCCCCTGGGCGTGGACTGCGCCATCGCGCTCAACGCCTCCGGCGCGGGCGCCCGCCGGGTCACGCTGCCGCACCTGGACAGCGGCCGGATCTACTTCTCGGTCGGCGCGAAGCTCACCTTCCTGATGAACCGCGGCGGCGGCCTCGCCCTGCCCTCGGTGGCCAACCCGAGCGACCCGAACATCGCCGTCCGCCACGACTTCTGCGAATTCACCTTCAACAAGGACCAGTTGTTCGCGAACATCACCTTCGTGGACATGGTCTGCCTGCCGATCGCCTTCCAGTTGGAGACCCCGCAGGGAACCCAGACGGTCCGCGGACTCCCCTCCGACGGCCTGGCCCGGGTGGCCGGCGCGCTGCGGGCGCAGTCCGGCGCCGACGGCGGCGACTGGGGCCGGCTGGTCGTCAACCGCGGCGGCTCGGACCTGCGCGTCCTCAGCCCCAACCTGGCGATCCGCGGTGACAACGCGCTGTTCGGCGGGTACTTCGACTCCTACGTCGACCAGGTGTGGGCCAAGTACCGCACCACCGACCTGCGGATCGACACCCAGTACACCTGGGGCACCGTGACCGGACGGGTCAACGGCGACACCCTGACCTTCCCCGGCGTCGGCAGCTTCGCCCGGCCCTCCACGCGCGCCGTCTTCTCGTGCAGCGACGCGCCGTTCACCACCGGCAACGACCTGATGGGCAACCTCAGCGCCCGGCTGGCCGCCGCGTTCAACCGCACCACGCTGCTGGACAACGCCCTCCAGCCGACCGGCGAGAACCCGAGCACGTTCTACACCAGGCCGCGCACCAACCACTACGCGCGCATCCTGCACGCGACCACGCCGGACGGCCTCGGCTACGCCTTCCCGTACGACGACGTGCACCCCTCCGGGATCGACTTCGAGGGCAAGGTGCAGTCCGGCAGCCCGACCCGCTTCGTGGTCACCGTCGGCGGCCTGGCCGGCTCGGGCGGCGGCGGGACCCCCTCCCCCTCACCGACCACCAGCACCAGCGCGCCGGCCGGGGCGGTGAGCGCGTTCTCCACCATCCAGGCGGAGTCCTACCGCGCGCAGTCCGGCACCCGGACCGAGCAGTGCTCGGACACCGGCGGCGGCTCCGACGTCGGCAACCTGGCCAACGGCGACTGGCTCCGCTACACCGTCGACTTCGGCAAGGGCGCCACCCGCATCGACGCCCGGGTGGCCTCCGGCGCGGCCACCGGCATCAGTGGCCTCGTCCAGGTCCGCCTCGGCAGCCCCACGGCGGCCCCGGTCGGCAGCTTCGCCGTCGGCAACACCGGCGGCTGGCAGACCTGGCGGACCGTCCCCGCCGACCTCACCCGGATCACCGGCGTCCACGACGTCTACCTCACGTTCACCAGCGGCCAGCCCGCCGACTTCGTCAACCTCAACTGGTTCGTCTTCTCCTGAACCACCCCGATCACGCGGCCGCCCTCCCCCACCCCGGCGGGGAGAGCGGCCGCGTCACCGCGCCACGGGCTGCGCGGTGACGCCGGGTCAGGTCGTGGCGGGTTGCTCGACCACGATCTCGCGCTTGAGGATCTTGCCGGTGGCGCCCTTGGGGAGCCGGTCGGTGAAGGTGACGATCCGGGGGTACTTGTAGGCGGCGACCCGCTGTCTGACGTGCTCGCGGATCAGGTCGGCGGTGGCCCGCGCGCCGTCCTTGAGGACGATCACGGCGGCGATCTCCTCCCCGTGGTGCTCGTGGGGGACGCCGACGACCGCCGCCTCGGCCACCGCCGGGTGCTCGTACAGGACTTCCTCGATCTCCCTCGGGTAGACGTTGTACCCGCCGCGGATGATCAGGTCCTTCTTGCGGTCGACGATGTGGAGGTAGCCGTCCTCGTCGACCCGGGCCAGGTCGCCGCTGTGGAACCAGCCGTCCTGGAAGGCCTCCGCGGTCGCCTCGGGACGGTTCCAGTACCCCTTCATCACGTTCTCGCCGCGGATCGCGATCTCGCCGACCTCGCCGGGCCCGGCCGGGGTGCGGTCGGCCGCCACCAGCCTGATCTCCACGCCGCGGACCGGAAGGCCGATCGAGCCGGGCCGGCGCGGCCGGTCGGGGTGGTTGAACGAGGCCACCGGGGCCGTCTCGGAGAGCCCGTAACCCTCCAGCACGACGGTGCCGAAGGAGCGCTCGAAGGCGTGGAGCACCTCGACGGGCAGCGCGGCGCCGCCCGACACGGCCAGCCGCACCTGCGGGAGGTCGTCGCCGTCCGGAGCACCGCCGTTGAGCAGCGCGGTGTACATGGTGGGCACACCGAGGAAGACGGTGGCCCGGTCCCGCCGGAGGATCTCCAGGGCCTGCCGGGGGTCGAAGCGCGGCAGGAGGGTCAGGGCGGCGCCGGCCGCGACGGCGGCGTTCATCGCGCAGGTCTGCCCGAAGGCGTGGAACAGCGGGAGGCCGCCGAACAGGACGTCGTCCGGGCCGAGCCGGAAGAGCGTCTCGACGCAGGTCACGGCGTTGCTCAGCAGGTTGTGGTGGGTGAGCTCGGCGCCCTTCGGCGTCCCCGTGGTGCCCGAGGTGTAGAGGATCACCGCGGTGTCGTCGGCGGCCCGCCCGGCGACCCCGTGCAGCGGCGGGATGCCGGCGAGGAGCGTGTCGAAGGCCGAGTCCTCGACGACCAGGCTGCCGGTCCCGGCCTCCGCGGCGGCCTCGGCGACCTCGTACGCGAACGACGGCGCCGTCAGGACCGTACGGGCCCCGGAGTCCCGCAGCACGAAGGCCATCTCACGGGCCTTCAGCAGCGGGTTCATCGGCACCACGACGGCCCCGGTGCGCAGCACGGCGTAGTACGCGACGGGGAAGAGCGCGACATTGGGCAGCACCAGGGCCACCCGGTCGCCCGGCCGGACCCCGTCGGCGTGCAGCAGCCCGGCGAGCCGGGCGCTGGCGTCCTCCAGTCGGGCGTAGGTCAGGACGGTCCCGTCCTGCCGGACGGCGGTCCGTTCCCCGTGCGCCCGGGCCGAGGACACCAGGAGGGAGGCGAGGTTGGTCAAGGTGAGGTCTCCTTCAGGGCCGGGCCGGTGGCGGCTCCGGGTACGGGAGGCGGACGGGGTACGGGAGGCGGACGGGGTGCGGCCCGCCGGTAGGCCGTGGCGGGGAGCCGTGGCGGAGTACGGTGGCGGACGGTGTGGCGGCGGTCCGCCGGATGCGGCGGGGTGATCACGTCCGCTCGGCGGTGGTGCAACGCTAGGTGTCCGTCTGCCCGATCGCTTGACTTCAGGTGACAGGTGACTTACCACTTGGGGACATTCTCCGACTGGAGTTGATCCCATGAGGCCACTGGTCCGGACCGCGGCGCTGAGCGGCTACGTCGAGCTGAGCCGCTCGCTCGGCCTCGACCCGCGGACGCTGCTGAAGCACGTCGGCCTGGACGCCGCCGGCCTCGCCGTCCAGGACCGGTGGATCTCCGGCGCGGCCGTGGTCCACCTGCTGGAGCACTCGGCCGCCGCCGCCCGGCACGAGGACTTCGGCCTGCGGATGTCCGAGCTGCGCCGGTTCTCCAGCCTCGGCCCGATCAGCCTCGTCCTGCGGGAGGAGCCCGACGTCCGCAGCGCGCTCGGGCTCATGCTCCGGCACGAGCACATGTACAACGAGGTGCTGCACACCCGGCTCTCGGAGCGCGACGGCCTGGCGACGATCAAGGTGGGGCTGGACCTCGGCGAGCCCATGGAGCACCGGCAGGCGACCGAACTGGCCGTGGGGGCCTTCCACCGCGTCCTGCTCGGCTTCCTCGGCTCCCACTGGCGCCCGCTGTCCGTCTGCTTCACCCACCCCGCACCGGCGGACACCGGCACCCACCGGCGGGTCTTCGGGTCCGCGGTGGAGTTCGGCCGCGAGTTCGACGGCATCGTCTTCTACGCCGCCGACCTCGACTCGCCCAACGCGATGTCCGACCCCCAGCTGCGCACGTACGCCCGGCAGTACTTCGAGGCGATCGCCGTCCCCCGGGACACCACCGTGCCGGACCGGGTGCGCGAGCTGATCGAGGTGCTGCTGCCGACCGGGCGCTGCTCGATCGAGCAGGTGGCCCGCAGCCTGGGCGTCGACCGGCGCACGGTGCACCGCCACCTCGCGCAGTCCGGCGAGACGTTCTCCTCGCTGCTCAACGCGACGCGGGTGCAGCTCGCCGAGCAGTTCGTGGCCAACGGGCGGCGCTCGCTGACCGAGATCGCCGACCTGCTGGGATTCTCGGCGCCCAGCGCCTTCTCCCGCTGGTTCCGCGAGCAGTTCGGCTGCACCGCGCGGGAGTGGCGGGAGCGCCGGGGGCAGGCCGCCGAGCGCTGACCCGCGCCGGGCTCCGGGGACGCGCGTTCCCAGGACGTCCGGGACACGCGTTCCCAGGAGAACCGGGACGGGTGTCCCCGGAAGTCCCGGCGGGTGTCCCCAAAGGGAAAGTCCGCTGTCTCCGAGGGTCAAGCGCCGCCGCCCGGCTGGCCCTACCTTTGCTGCACCGCGAGAGACCGCCGGCCCCGCGACGACGGGCCGGGCGGGGGCCCACCCTCAGCCTCCGCCCCGCCGGCCGGGAGCACCACGCCGTCCGCGCCGCCTCCACCGGGCCCGGACCCGCACCGCCCCGCACCGCCAGCACCGCAGCACTGCACTGCACTGCACTGCACTGCACAGCACAGCACAGCACAGCACGCTGCACCGCCCCGCGCGGCTCGCACCGCGGCGCCCCCGTACCTCAGCGATTCGCACCTCGGCGACCCGTACCGCGGCACCGCGCGCCACACCGGCGCGCACCCATCCGACGAAGGAGACGGACCGTGCACTTCCTCGACGACTCACTGCTGCCCGAGAACCAGGAGAAGCTGGTCATCCAGGCCGCACCCTACGGGCCCGAGTGGCTGCCCGGCGACGCACCCGACCTCCCCCTCACCATGGACGAGCACGTGCAGGCGGCCGTCGACTGCTACAACGCGGGCGCCACCGTCCTCCACATCCACGTCCGCGAGCTCGACGGCCACGGCTCCAAGCGCATGTCGATGTTCAACGAACTGCTGGCCCGGCTGCGCGAGGCCGTGCCGGACATGGTCCTCCAGATCGGCGGGTCGATCTCCTTCGCCCCCGAGCAGGAGGGCGACGAGGCCAAGTGGCTCAGCTACGACACCCGCCACCTGCTGGCCGAGCTGGACCCGCGCCCGGACCAGGTGACGATCGCGATCAACACCAGCCAGATGAACATCGTCGAGATCATGACGGCGGACGACCTGGAGGGCACCTCGATCGCGGGCCCCGCCCTCTACAAGGCGTACCGCGACATGGTCGTCGAGGCCGGACCGGACTTCTACCTGGAGCACCTGAAGCGCCTGCACGCCAACGGCATCCAGCCGCACTTCCAACTCGCCACCATCGCCCAGCTGGAGACCGTCGAGCGGCTGATCCGCTCCGGCGTGTACACCGGGCCGCTGGTGCTCAACTACGTGGCCATCGGCGGCGGTTTCGCCGGTCGCCACCCCGCCGACCTGATCGAGTTCGTCCGCCGCACGCCGGACGGCGCGGTCCTCACCATCGAGAGCTCGATGCGCGCCGTGGCGCCGATGAACGCCATCGGCATCGCCCTCGGCTGCCACGTGCGCGTCGGCAACGAGGACAACCTGTGGGGCCGCAAGGGCGAGCGGATGACCTCGGTGCAGCAGGTCGAGCAGATGGTCAGGATCGCCGACGCCCTCGGCCGTGACATCGCGAGCGGCGCCGAGGCGAAGGAGATCTACCACCTCGGCGAGTACTACGCGGGCTCCGAGGAGACCCTGGCCCGGCTCGGCATGGTGCCCAACCGCCGCCCCGGACAGCGCGGTTTCATGCTCCGCGACGTCAAGTACTGACCTCGCAAGTACTGACCCCGCAAGTACTGCCCCCCCAAGTATCGACCCGCCCGCCCCCCTCAGGCACAGCACCCGAGACACAGCAACGGAGCACCCCCATGGCCCACGCCATCCGCTTCCACGAGACCGGCGGCCCCGACGTCCTGCGCTGGGAGGAGGTCGAGGTCGGGGCCCCGGGCCCGGGCGAGGTCCGGATCCGCCACGCGGCCGTCGGACTCAACTTCGCCGACACCTACTTCCGGACCGGGCTCTACCCCGCCCCGCTGCCCGCCGGACTCGGCGTGGAGGCGGCCGGTACGGTGGAGGCCGTCGGCCCCGGCGTCACCGGCTTCGCCGAGGGCGACCGCGTCACCTACACCGGCAGCCCGCTCGGCGCCTACAGCACCGAACGGGTCATGCCCACCGGCTCGTTGATCAAGCTGCCCGACGCGATCGACTTCGAGACGGCCGCCGCCATGACCATGCGCGGCCTCACCTCCGCCTACCTGCTGCGCCGGATCCACCCGTTCCGGCCCGGCGACACGGTGCTGCTGCACGCGGCGGCGGGCGGCGTCGGCCTGATCGTCTGCCAGTGGGCGAAACTCCTCGGCCTGACCGTGATCGGCACGGTCTCCAGCGCCGCGAAGGCCGAACTCGCCCGCGCCCACGGCTGCGACCACATCGTGTACTACCGCGAGGAGAACGTCGCCGAGCGGGTGCGGGAGCTGACCGGCGGGGCCGGCGTGCCGGTCGTCCTCGACAGCGTCGGGGCGAGCACCTTCGCCGGTTCGCTCGGCTCGCTGCGCCGGCGCGGCCTGCTGGTCTGCTTCGGCACCGCCTCCGGCCCCGTCCCGCCCATCGACGCCATGCAACTCGCGCTCCACGGTTCGGTGTTCGTGACCAGGCCGGCGCTGGCCGACTACATCGCCGACCCGGCGGAACGCGCCGATCTCGCGGGCGAGCTCTTCGGCCACGTCGCCGCCGGCCGTATCCGCATCGAGATCAACCAGCGCTACTCGCTCAAGGACGCCGCACAGGCGCACCGCGACCTGGAGGGCGGCAGGACCACCGGCTCCTCCGTCTTCGTCCTCTGACGATCCGCAGACGACCCCCGATCCGCAATTCACGACCCGCAGTCCCCGATCCACAGGAGCATCCCGCGCCCGGCGCGGACCCCCACACACAGCCTCCCCGGAGGAACCACATGACCCAGACCGCCCTCCCCGGTGCGGCCGCGCCCGCCCTGGTGCGACCGTCCGTCCGCCGCTCGATCAAGGTCGAGCCGCTGACCTGTACCATCGGCGCCGAGCTGTCCGGCGTGCACCTCGGCGACGCCTCCCGCGACGCCGACCTGTTCGCCGAGATCAGGGAACTCCTGCTCCGGTACAAGGTCCTCTTCCTGCGGGACCAGGACATCACCCGGGCCGAACACGTCGCCTTCGCAAGCCGGTTCGGCCCGCTGGAGGACCACCCGGTGGCCGGCAGCGACCCCGACCACCCCGGGCTGGTGCGCATCTACAAGGAGCTCGACAGCCCGCCCGAGCACTACGAGAACGCCCTGCACACCGACGGCACCTGGCGGGAGAACCCGGCCATGGGCGCGGTCCTGCGCTGCGTCGCGACGCCCCCGGTCGGCGGCGACACCCTCTGGGTCAACATGGCCGAGGCGTACCGCCGGCTGCCGGAGCACATCAAGACGCAGATCGAGGGCCTGCGGGCCCGGCACAGCATCGAGGCGACCTTCGGCGCGGTGATGCCGACCGAGGCCCGCCACCGGCTGAAGGCCCAGTACCCGGACGCCGAGCACCCGGTGGTGCGCACCCACCCCGAGACCGAGGAGAAGATCCTCTTCGTCAACGGCTTCACCACGCACTTCGTCAACTACCACACCCCGGAGAACGTCCGCTTCGGCCTGGACTTCGCCCCGGGCGCCGCCGACCTGCTGACCTACCTGATCAGCCAGGCGGCGATCCCCGAGTACCAGGTGCGCTGGCGCTGGCAGCCGAACAGCGTCGCCATCTGGGACAACCGCTCCACCCAGCACTACGCCGTGCAGGACTACTGGCCCGCCGTCCGCCGGATGGAGCGCGCCGGGATCGTCGGAGACAGACCCTTCTGAGCCCGTCCCAGCAACAGGTGAGGTGGTAACAATGGCGTTTCACACCGATGCGGAGCCCGCGGCGGCTCCGACCTCCCCGGCCCCGGCGCCGGCCGTGTCCCGGGGCTATGCCTGGGCGGTCTTCGCGCTGAGTTTCGGACTGCTCCTCTCGGACTACATGTCGCGGCAGGTACTGAACGCGGTCTTCCCGCTGCTGAAGGCCGAATGGCTCCTGACGGACGCCCAGTTGGGATCGCTCAGCGGCGTCGTCGCGCTGGCGGTCGGCGTCCTGGCCTTCCCGATGTCCCTCCTGGCGGACCGCTGGGGCCGGGTGCGGAGCCTGGTGGTCGCCGCGGCCACCTGGAGCGTGGCGACCCTCGGCTGCGCGGTGGCGGCCGGGTACGGCCAGATGTTCGCCGGCCGCCTCCTCGTCGGCATCGGCGAGGCCGCGTACGGCAGCGTCGGCATCGCCGTGGTCCTCAGCGTCTTCCCGATCGGCATGCGGGCCACCCTCTCGGGCGCCTTCATCGCCGGCGGCGCGTTCGGCTCGGTCCTCGGGGTCGCGATCGGCGGCTTCGTCGGCCAACACCTGGGCTGGCGCTGGGCGTTCGGCGTCATGGGGATCTTCGGGCTGGTCCTGGCCGTGGTCTTCGCGCTCGTGGTCACCGAGAAGCGGCTCCACCCCGGGCAGCAGCGCCCGGGGCGGAGGGAACGGGCGGCGGCGGCACCGCTCGGCGCCCTGCTGCCCCGGCTGTTCTCCTCGGTCTCGGTGGTCAGCGCGTACGCCGGCAGCGGGCTCCAGCTGTTCATCCCCGGAGCGCTGATCGCCTGGCTGCCCAGCTACTTCGACCGCTACTACGCGATGCCCGCCGCCGAGGCCGGCGGCACGGCGGGGGTCTTCGCCCTGCTCATCGGCATCGGCATGATCGGCGGCGGCATGGCGTCCGACCGGATCAGCCGGTCGGACCCGGCCCGCAAGTGGCTCGTCGCGGTCGCCTGCAGCCTGGGCTCGCTGGTCCTCCTGCTGGCCGCGTTCCGGCTGCCGACGGGGGCGCCCCAGCTCCTCCTGCTCGGCGCCGGCGCCCTGCTCTCCGGTGCGACGGCCGGCCCGGCGGCCGCCATGGTCGCCAACCTGACCCCGGACGCCATCCCGGCGACCGCCTTCGGCACGCTCACCCTGGCCAACAGCCTGCTCGGCCTGGCCCCCGGGGCCGCGATCACCGGCATGATCGCCGACAGCACCGGTCTGCTCGGCGCCCTGCGGCTCGTCCCGCTGATCGCGCTGGCGGCATCGGCCTGCTTCCTGATCGGCCGCAGCCGCTACCCCGCGGATCTGCGCCGACTGAGCGGCCTCCCCGGTGCCGTCGTGGCGCCCCGCGAAGCGGAGACGGCCGCATGAGAGCCACCCGCCTCCCCCCGGTCGTGATCGTCCCCGGACTGCGCCGCCACGTCCCCGACCACTGGCAGACGATCCTCGCCGAGCGGCTCACCGCCGCCGGCCGGGACGTCCGCACCGTACCGCCGCCGGCCGACGACAACGGTCGGTCCGACCAGGCCGACCAGCTCGACCGTGCCGCCCGGGTCGCCGCCCTGGAGGAGACGGTGTCCCGGACGGCGGGCCCGCCGATCCTGGTCGCCCACAGCGCCGGGGTGATGACCACCGTCCACTGGGCCCTGCGGACCCGCCACCCGGTCCACGGCGCCCTGCTGGCCACACCGCCGGACTTCGACACCCCGCTGCCGGAGGGCTACCCCACCCCGGAGGAGCTCCGGCGGAAGGGCTGGGCCCCGACACCACGGACCGCCCTGCCGTTCCCCAGCATCGTCGCGATGAGCGAGGACGACCCGCTCGCCCACCCGACCAGGGTGTCCGAGATGGCCGCCACCTGGGGCAGCCGGCTGATCGGGATCGGCCCGGTCGGCCACCTCAACCCCGGCTCCGGCTACGGCCCCTGGCCACAGGCGGAGGAACTGATCCGCGAACTCGAATTCGACTGACGACACCGACCGCCCCGGGGCGTGTCCGCCGATTCCCGCCCGACGCGAGGGAATCGGCGGACACGCCCCCTGTGGTTGTTCCGCTCGTGCCGCCTGCCTGTCCCCTTTCTCCGGCCTTGCCCTTGGTCGCCCGTCAGCCGGCGGCCGCGTCGCCCGGTTCCTCCAGGAGGGCCAGCAGGCTGCGGCGGGCGGTGTCGACGTGTTCGGCGGCGAGCCGGCCGCGCCGGAGCACCTTCCCCAGGGAGTCGTCGTCCATGTCCGAATGTTGACATTGATCATGACAAGGATCAAGGTGGGACCATGACCCGTCCCGCCTTTCATCTCGCCGTCCCCGCCTACGACTTGACCCTGCCCGACCGGCCCTGGCCGTTCGCCCGATGAGGGGCGTCCTGGTCACCGGGGCCTCCCGGGGCATCGGCCGCGCCGTGGCGCACGCCTTCGCCGCCCGGGGCGACCGCGTCGCCGTGCACTACGCGTCGAGCCGGCCGCAGGCCGAGGAGACCCTGAACGCGCTGCCCGGCGAGGGGCACGTCCTGGTCGACGGCGACCTGGGCGACCCGGCCGCGGCGCAGCGGATCGCCGAGACCGCGGACGCCCTGCTCAGCGGGGTGGACGTCCTGGTCAACAACGCCGCCGTGGCCACCTCGGAGGCGAACGCCCACCCGGTGGCCGAGGTGTCGTACGACGACTGGCAACAGGTCTGGCGCCGGATGGTCGACGTCAACCTGCTCGGCGCCGCGAACCTCAGCTACTGCGTCGCCCGCCTCCTCATCGCCCGCGGCGCACCCGGCCGGATCGTGCACATCGGCTCGCGCGGAGCCTTCCGCGGCGAGCCGGACCACCCCGCGTACGGCGCGAGCAAGGCCGCCCTGCACGCCCTCGGCCAGTCCCTGGCCGTCGCCCTGGCCCCGCACGGCATCTCGGTGACCTCGGTCGCCCCGGGCTTCACCGCCACCGACCGGGTCGCCGACCGCCTCACCGGCCCGTCCGGGCAGGCCCTGCGCGCCCAGAGCCCCTTCGGCCGGGTCGGCACCCCCGAGGAGGTCGCCGCAGCCGTGCTCTACCTGGCCTCCCCCGAGGCCACCTGGGCCTCCGGCACGATCCTCGACCTCAACGGAGCCTCCCACCTCCGCCTGTGACCCGTCCCCGGCCGGCCGAGCAGGCGGGGAGCCGTTCATGGCCCGGCGTTCGGTCCTGGGAGCCTTGCCTCGGTCCTGGGAGCCTTGCCTCGGTCCGGGGAGCCCTACGGAGCCAGCCCACCCGTGCACGCGGCGCCGGGCTCCGGGGTCTGCGGTCCTTGAACGTAGCGGGCGAGGAAGTCGTCGACGCGGGGGTCGTCGGCCTTCTCCACGACCAGCTGGGTGCTCCAGGCGGTGAGGGTGATCGGCCCCTGCTCGCCCGGGTAGGGGCTCATGAAGGTGTAGGGCTTGCCCTGGACCTTGCCGGCGAGAGCCTCGACGTCGGCCGGTGACGCCTTCTCGTTGTAGGTGATCCAGACGGCGCCGTGCTCCAGGGAGTGCACGGCGTTCTCGTCGGGAACGGGCTCGGTGTAGACATCGCCGTTGCAGTTGAGCCAGACCGGGTCGTGGTCACCGCCCACCGGCGGTGTCTGCGGGTAGGACACGGGGGTCTCTACGTGGGTCCGGCTCTGCGTACCGAAGGTCTGGACCCCGGCGATCGGGGCCTGGGTGTCGCCGGCGCCGTCGGAGGCGGAGGTGATCGCCCAGATGCCGCCGGCCAGCACACCGGCGAGGATGAGGCCTGCGGCCACGGAGTAGACGATCTTCCGTCGACGCTTGCGGTGCTCCTCGTGACGCAGCGCTTCGATCCTCGCGCGCTGGGCATCGGACCGTTTCCCGGGACCAGCCATCGCCGGCACCTCTCCTCGCCGCGCGGACGTACGGCGTACATCTCCAGTGTCCCCGCCGCGTCCGGGAACCGCCCGGCGGATGCGGGCCGGCCGGCTTTCGGCACGGTCGTCGCGGCCGACGACCGGCCGGCCCGCAGGCGTATCGGAGGCACCCGTGAAAGGCGGCGACGACGGCACCGCCCGCCCTTGAGGTGCCGCAGCGCCCGCACGCCGTACGGGATCGGGCCGGTCAGCCCGCGTCGGCCGCCCGGACGGCGACGCCATGGGCGCCCAACCGCTCGGGGAGGTCGGCGAACACCGCCAGCTGCTCGATGTGGTGGACCCCGGGGGGCAGGCCCGCGGAGAGCAGCTCGCGCGCGACGCACGCGGCCACCAGGCCGGTGACGAGGCTCTGCGCCCGACCGGTGAGGGCGAAGGCGGCGCGCCCGTCCACGCCGTGGGCGTCGACCCGCAGCGCGAAGCCGTCACCCCCGAGGTGCACCCGGCCGAAGGCTCCGGTCAGCGCACGCCGCAGCGCCGGGCGGCGGCCCGCGCGCAGCAGCCCGGTCCGGCGCAGCGCGAAGAGCGCGGCGGTCAGCGGCCGGGAGTCCAGGCAGAGCCGGGTGGTCGCGTTCGGGACGCCGAGCGTGCGGCGCAGCGTGTGCTGGTCGGAGAACGGGAACGCGTGGGCCGTCCGCGGGCCGTACCCCGGCAGGTCGGTCCGCAGGGAGCGGGCCGGCACCGGCTCGCCCAGCCCGTCCACGGTCCAGCGGACCGCGTCCGTGCCGTGGCGTTCCCCGGAGCCGAGGAGGACGGTGATGTCGAGCCGTTCGGCGCCGCCCACGGCCTCGTGGGCGCGGCGGGCGAGCAGGTTGGTCAGCCCGGGGGCAAGGCCGACGCTCAGCGCGGCCGTGGCGCCCGCATCGCGTGCGAGGTCGTCCAGGTCCTCGACGGCCTCCAGCAGTCGGCGGGTGGCGCCGACGTCCACGAGGTGGATCCCCCGGGCGAGGCAGAGGCGCGCGATCGTGGCGTCGGCGGGTTCGACGCAGAGCACCACCACGGCCACATCGCCGAGTTCGTCCAGCACCGCCCGGAAGCCTTCGGGGTCGCCCACGTCCACCCGCACCCCGCGGTGCCGGCGCGCCCGGGCCTCGTCGCGCCCGCCGGGCACCGCGCACCCCGGCGACCAGTGCGACAGCTCACGGGTCACCGTCGCGCCCACCGCTCCGTACCCGCCGACGACCAGGATCCGCGCGTCCCGGCCGGGTGATTTCACTGTAGTCATACTCCAGTGAGTACACTGTAGTGTCACTACAGTCAAAGTCCCCTCACGAAACGCCGCCGGGACCGGACCAGGAAGGCACGCCGATGGCCGCCACCACCCGCGCCGAGAAGACCCGTCGCACCCGGACCCGCATGCTGGAGGCCGCCACGCGCCTGTTCTCGGAACGGGGGTGGACGGGGACGACCGTCGACGACATCGCCCGCCTCGCCGAAGTCGGCGTCCAGACCGTGTACTTCACGTTCGGCAACAAACGCGCCGTGCTGAAGGAGGTCCTGGACACCGCGATCGCCGGCGACACCGACGCCGTCGCCACACTCGACCGCGACTGGGCCCGCGAAGTCCTCGACGAGCCCGACCCGGCCGCCCAGCTGGCCCTCCAGGCGTCCGGCGCCCGCCGCATCCTGGAACGCGCGGCCCCCGTCCTGGAGGTCCTGCGCGCCGCGGCCACCTCCGATCCCGAGCTCGCCGAGCTCTGGCGGACCAACCTGCACCAGCGGCACACCGTCCAACTGCGCTTCGCCCAGGCACTGGTGGCCAAGACCGGCGGCCGCCTCCGCGACGGCCACGACGCCGGGTCCGCCGCCGACGTGACCCTGACCGTGCTCGGCCCGGAGACGTACACCCTGCTGGTCGGCGGCCGCGGCTGGGCACCCGAGCGCTGGGAGCGCTGGGCCGCCGACGCGCTCGTACGGCAGCTCCTGCCCTGAACGACTCCACGCCCGGCCGGCGCGGTCCGTTGCCGACACCGCGAATCGGTGCCCCCCGCCTTCCAACGGCCCACGGTGCTCACGGTCCGCCCACGCACCCCGTCCGGCTCGGTCCGGTCAACGATCCCGGCGCAGCTCGCCCGGTAGGTGTTCCAACCCCGTCCGACGGATCCACTTCGGACCCACGAATGCACGCTCAGTGTCCCTCGGTAGGGCGGTGGGCGGAGTGTCGTCCGCCGTACCGCCCGGGGTCTGCGTCGTACGCCGCCGCGCAGCCGGCCGAGCAGAAGTACCGGCGGGTGCCGTCCGGGGCCTCGCGGGTCTCGGCGGCGCTCGCGGGGCTGACGGCCATCCCGCAGACCGGGTCCGTCACGGTTTCACCGGCGGGCCGTTCCGCGGACACGGGGTGGGCCTGCTCGTCGGGGACCTCCACCAGTGGCTCGACCGCCGCCGGGGGACCTGCGGCGAGGGGCTGGAGGTGCCAGCGGCGCAGCCGGTTGGAGTTGGTGACCACGGAGAGGGAGGAGAGGGCCATGGCACCGGCGGCGATGATCGGGGAGAGGCGGATGCCCCACAGCGGGTAGAGGACCCCGGCGGCGACGGGGATGCCGATGGCGTTGTAGACGAGGGCGAAGAACAGGTTCTGCCGGATGTTGCGCATGGTGGCGCGGGAGAGCCTGACGGCGGTGACCACGCCGGCCAGGGAGCCGGAGATCAGGGTGACGTCGGCGGCCTCGATCGCCACGTCGGTGCCCGTGCCGATGGCAAGGCCGACGTCGGCGGCGGCGAGCGCGGGGGCGTCGTTGATGCCGTCGCCGACCATGCCGACCGACCGGCCCTCCGCCTGGAGGCGGCGGACCTCGTCGGCCTTGTGCTCGGGCAGGACCTCGGCCACCACGCGGCCGATTCCGACCTCCCGGGCGATGGCGGCGGCGGTGCGGCGGTTGTCGCCGGTCAGCATCACCACGTCGACCCCCAGGTTCCGGAGTGCCGTGACGGCCTGCGCGGAGTCGGGTTTGACGGTGTCCGCGACGGCGATGACCCCGGCCGCCCGTCCGTCGATCGCCGCGAGGACGGGCGTCCGGCCGAGGGCCGACAGCTCGGCGGCGATCTCCTCCAGGTCGGCGGTGTCGATGCCGACGTCGGCGAGCAGGCGCCTGCTGCCGACCAGGACGGCACGTCCCTCGACGGTGGCCTGGACGCCTTTGCCGGTGACCGAGTCGAACCCCGCGGCCTCCGGTACGACCAGCCCGCGGTCCCGCGCGCCCGCCACGATCGCCGCGGCCAACGGGTGCTCGCTCGGGGCCTCCGCACCGGCGGCCAGGCGCAGCAACTCGGCCTCCGGGGAGTCCCCGACGGGGTGGAGGTCGGTGAGGACGGGAGTGCCGGCCGTGATCGTGCCCGTCTTGTCCAGGACCACGGTGGTCAGCCTGTGCGCGGTCTCCAGCGCCTCGGCGGAGCGGATCAGGATGCCCGCCTGCGCGCCCTTCCCGGTACTGACCATGATCGACAGTGGCGTGGCCAGGCCCAGCGCGCACGGGCAGGCGATGATCAGCACCGCCACCGCCGACACCAGCGCCAGGGTGAACGCCGGGGGTGGACCCACGGTGAACCAGATCGCGAACGTGGCGATCGCGATGGCGATCACCGCCGGCACGAAGTAGGCGGAGACCGCGTCCGCGAGGCGCTGGATCGGGGCCTTGGACGCCTGGGCCTGCCGGACCAGACGGATGATCTGCGCGAGCATCGTGTCCGCGCCGACCTTGCTCGCCCGTACCCGCAGGGCCCCCGTCCCGTTGACGGTCGCGCCGATCACCGTGTCGCCGGCCTGTTTGGTGACCGGCATCGGCTCGCCGGTGACCATGGACTCGTCCACCGCGGACGAGCCGGAGAGCACCTCGGCGTCCACCGGGACCTTCTCCCCGGGCCGGACGGCCACCTCGTCGCCGACCGTCACCTCGTCGACGGGGATCTCCACCTCGGTGCCGTCCCGGATCACCCGGGCGGTGCGCGGCCGGAGCCCGAGCAGGGCCCGGATCGCCTCCCCGGTGCCGGCCTTCGCCCGGGCCTCCAGCAGCCGGCCGAGCACGATCAGGGTGAGGATCACGCCGACCGCCTCGAAGTACACCTCCCGCACCTCCGAGGGCAGTGCCCCGGGGGCGAGGGTCACCAGCAGGCTGTACCCGTACGCGGCGCTGGTGCCCAGTGTGATCAGGGAGTTCATGTCGGCGCCGCGGTGCGCGAGGGTCAGCCAGCCGATCCGGTGAATCGGCCAGCCGGTGTAGAACATCACCGGGGTGATCAGCGCGAGCTGGACCCAGTGGTCGAGCATCCACCCGGGCACCCAGTCGGCACCGAACAGCTCGTGCGCCATCACCGCGAACAGCACCGGCGCGGTCAGCACCGCGCCGGTGACCACGCGCCGGGTCAGGTCCGCGATCTCGGCCTGTCGCTCGGCCGCTTCGGCGTCCTCCCCCGCCGTCGAGTCCTCGATCCGGTCCTCGATCCGACCGGGGACCTCCACGGGCCCGACCGGCGCCGTCCCGTCTCCGTCCCCCGGGGCTTCGGCCGTCCCGCCGGGGCCCTCCCCGCCGGGCGCCTCCCCGCCGGGGCCCTCAGCATCGGGCGCCTCGCCGTCGGGTTCGACGAGGAGGGTCCCGTGGATCATGTTCATACCGCAGGCGAACCCGAACGAGCCCACCTCGGCCGGGACGAACGCGACGGTGGTGCGCCGGTAGGCGGGCAGGGCCGCGCTCACCCGTAGGTCCGGGAACACCACACGGGACGTGCATTCGCCGCTCTCCTGCCGGTCGAAGACCAACTCGGTCGGCACGCCCCGGCGCAGCCGGATCACATCCGGTGTGTAGCCGCCCCGCACCGTGACGTCCACCCGCTGCACGTGGCCCTCCAGCCGGGCGCTCAGGGCACGGCGCGGACCGAAGAAGTACCGGCCCAGGAGGGCGATCAGAACGACGGCGACCACGCCCACGACCGCGTCGGCGACACTCATGGCGGCCCACCTCCATGTTTCCTCCGGTCCTTCCATCCTCCGCCCGCGCGCCCGCGGGGTGCCTCATGGACGGTGAACGGTGACCGATGGACCCATACCCACCGCGTCCGCGCCGCGTTCCTGTCTGCGGTGGGCCTCGTCCAGCATCCGGTAGGTCTTGCCGACACCGGGGGCGGAGCCGAGGTACACCCTCAGCCGGCCGCGGCGGTGCACGGTGCCGGGGGTGAGGTCGCGGGCCATGGGCGCTGCTCTTTCGTCCGAGGGGCCGGTCGGGGGTACACGCATACGGGCGGACCGGCCCGGGCGCGGGGGTGTTCTCCCGTGCCCGGGCCGGTCCGGTTACCCGGTCGTACGGCGCGAGGTCACTTCTGCTCGCCGAGTGCCGTGTTGAGCAGGACCACGTTGACGCCCTCCTGCCCGAGGAAGCCGAGCGAGGGGCCCTCGGTGTACTCCTCGATGAGCTTGTTCACCGCGTCGACCGGCAGGTTGCGCTCCCTGGCGACCCGGTTGGCCTGCTCCTTGGCGTACGCGACGGAGATGTGCGGGTCGAGGGAGGAGCCGGAGGCGGTGACCGCGTCCACGGGGACGCTCGCCGGGTCGACGCCGTCGAAGGCGGCGACCGCGGCCCGGCGTTCCTCGATCGTCCTGGCCAGGTCCTCGCTGTTGGGGCCGAGGTTGGAGGCACCGGAGGCCTTGGGGTCGTAGCCGTTGGCGGAGGGGCGCGGCTGGAACCACTGCGGGTCCGGCTGCGCCGTCTCGTCCGGGTCCTCCGGGTTCTGCTTCGGCAGGTCGTAGTTCTGGCCCAGCAGGGCGGAGCCGATCTCCTTGCCGTCGGCCGTCCTCACGATCGAGCCGTTGGCCTTGTCCGTGAAGACCGTCTGGCCGATGCCGGTGATCAGCAACGGGTAGGCGAGGCCGAGGAGCACCGTCATCACCAGCAGCATCCGCAACGCGGTGAGGTGGGTACGCACGGTGGTGGGCAGGGGCTTGGACATGATGCGTTTCTCCTCTCTCAGCTCAGGCCGGGGATGAACTGGACGACGAGGTCGATCAGCTTGATCCCGATGAAGGGGACGACCAGGCCGCCGAACCCGTAGATCCCGATGTTGCGGCGCAGCAGGGAGCTGGCGTCGGAGGGGCGGTACTTGACGCCGCGCAGGGCGAGCGGGATGAGGCCGACGATGACCAGGGCGTTGAAGACGATCGCCGAGGTGATCGCGGACCGGGGGCTGTGCAGGCCCATGATGTTGAGCTTGTCGAGGCCCGGGTAGACGGCGGCGAACATCGCGGGGATGATCGCGAAGTACTTGGCGACGTCGTTGGCGATGGAGAAGGTGGTCAGCGCGCCGCGGGTGATCAGGAGCTGCTTGCCGATCTCGACGATCTCGATCAGCTTGGTCGGGTTGGAGTCGAGGTCGACCATGTTGCCGGCCTCCTTGGCCGCCATGGTCCCGGTGTTCATGGCGACACCGACGTCGGCCTGGGCGAGGGCGGGGGCGTCGTTGGTGCCGTCACCCGTCATCGCGACCAGCTTGCCGCCTGCCTGCTCCTTCTTGATCAGGGCCATCTTGTCCTCGGGGGTGGCCTCGGCGAGGAAGTCGTCCACGCCGGCCTCCTCCGCGATCGCCTTGGCGGTCAGCGGGTTATCGCCGGTGATCATGACGGTGCGGATACCCATCCGGCGCAGCTCGTCGAACCGCTCGCGCATGCCCTCCTTGACCACGTCCTTGAGGTGGATGACCCCCAGAACGCGAGCCGGCCTGTCCCCGGTCTTCGTCGCGACGACCAGCGGTGTGCCGCCCACGGCGGAGATCCCGTCGACCAGTGAGGACACCTCGTCGGTGACCTTGCCGCCGTTCTCGGTGACCCAGTCGGACACGGCGACGGCCGCGCCCTTGCGGACCTGGTGGACGCCGCCCACCCGTCGCCCGCCGCCACCCTTGTCCGAGTCGCTGCGCTCCGCACCCTCTGATTCGTCCAGATCCACGCCCGACATCCGGGTCTGGGCAGTGAACGGCACCCAGGTCGCGTGGGTCAACTCGCCCTGGGCGCGGGCCCGCAGGCCGTACTCCGTCTTCGCCAGGACGACGATCGAACGGCCCTCGGGGGTCTCGTCCGCGAGTGAGGAGAGCTGTGCGGCGTCGGCGAGCTCCTCGACGGTGACGCCCCTGGCCGGCTGGAACTCGGCCGCCTGACGGTTGCCGAGGGTGACGGTGCCGGTCTTGTCGAGCAGCAGGGTGTTGACGTCGCCCGCGGCCTCGACGGCGCGGCCGGACATCGCCAGGACGTTGCGCTGCACCAGGCGGTCCATGCCGGCGATGCCGATCGCGGAGAGCAGCGCGCCGATGGTGGTCGGGATGAGCGCCACGATCAGGGCGACCAGCACGATCATCGGCTGCGGGGCGCCCGCGTAGGTGGCCATCGGCTGCAGGGTGACCACGGCGATCAGGAAGGCGATGGTCAGCGAGGCCAGCAGGATGTTGAGGGCGATCTCGTTCGGGGTCCTCTGCCGGGCGGCGCCCTCGACCAGGGCGATCATCCGGTCGATGAAGGTCTTGCCCGGCTCGGAGGAGATCCTCACCACGATCCGGTCGGAGAGCACCTTGGTGCCGCCGGTCACCGCGCTGCGGTCGCCGCCGGACTCGCGGATCACCGGCGCGGACTCACCGGTGATCGCGGACTCGTCCACGGAGGCGACGCCCTCGACGACGTCACCGTCGCCGGGGATGATCTGCCCGGCCTCCACGACGACGTGGTCACCGAGCCCGAGGGCGGTGCCGGGCACCTCCTCCTCGGCCCGTGAGGCGGGCCAGCCGGTGAGCCGGCGGGCCATGGTGTCGGTCCTGGCCTTGCGCAGGGTGTCGGCCTGCGCCTTGCCGCGGCCCTCGGCGACGGCCTCGGCCAGGTTGGCGAAGACCGTGGTCAGCCAGAGCCAGAGGGTGATCGACCAGGCGAACACCGACGGGTTCGCGAGCGCGGAGACGGTGGTGACCGCCGAGCCGACCTCGACCACGAACATCACCGGGTTCTTGACCATCACCCGGGGGTCGAGCTTCTTCACCGCGTCCGGCAGGGACGTCACGATCAGCTTCGGGTCGAGGAGCCCACTGGGGACGACTCTGTGGGGAGCCGGAGCCTCGGTCGTGTCGACCGGTACAGGGGTAAGGGTGGACATCAGGAGGAGAGACCTTCCGCGATCGGCCCGAGTGCCAGGGCCGGGAAGTAGGTGAGGCCGACGACGATCAGGACGACGCCCGAGAGCAGGCCCACGAACAGCGGCTTGTGGGTGGGCAGGGTGCCCGGGGTGACCGGCACCGGCTGCTGCCGGGCGAGCGAGCCCGCCAGCGCCAGCACGAACACCATCGGCAGGAACCGGCCGAACGCCATCGCCAGACCCAGCGCCGTGTCGTACCAGTCGGTGTTCACCGTGATGCCCGCGAACGCCGAGCCGTTGTTGTTGGCCGCCGAGGTGAACGCGTACAGCACCTCGGAGAAGCCGTGCGCACCGGAGTTGAGCATCCCGGCCCGCTCACCGGGCAGCGCCGTCGCCACACCCGTGCCGACCAGCACGATCGTCGGCGTGGTCAGGATGTACAGGGAGGCGAACTTCATCTCCCGCCCGCCCAGCTTCTTGCCCAGGTACTCCGGGGTGCGCCCGACCATCAGACCGGCCACGAAGACCGCCACGATCGCCAGCACCAGCATCCCGTACAGGCCCGAGCCCACCCCGCCGGGCGCGATCTCGCCCAGCATCATGTTGAACATCGTCAACCCGCCGCCGAAGGCGGAGTACGAATCGTGGAAGGAGTTCACCGCACCGGTCGAGGTCAGCGTCGTCGACGCCGCGAACAGGCCGGACGCCGCGATGCCGAACCGCTGCTCCTTGCCCTCCATCGCCCCGCCGGCCGCGCTCATCGCCGTGCCGGAGTGCCGCGCCTCGAAGAAGGTGATCAGCACCACCGAGGCCACCCAGAACAGGCCCATCACCGCGACGATCGCGAAGCCCTGCCGGTCGTCCCCGACCATCCGGCCGAAGGTCCGCGGCAGCGCGAACGGGATCAGCAGGATCAGGAAGATCTCCAGAACGTTGCTCAGCCCGCTCGGGTTCTCGAACGGGTGCGCCGAGTTGGCGTTGTAGAAGCCGCCGCCGTTGGTGCCCAGCAGTTTGATGACCTCCTGCGAGGCCACCGGCCCACCCGGTACGGCCTGCGGGTCGCCGGCCAGGGTCGCCACCTCGTGGAAGCCGTGGAAGTTCTGCACCACGCCGGTGGCGACCAGGGCGAGGGCGAAGACGACCGAGATCGGCAGCAGCAGTCGCAGGGATATCCGGGTGAGGTCCACCCAGAAGTTGCCGAGGCGGTCCGTACGGTTGCGGGTGAAGCCGCGGATCAGCGCCGCCACGACCGCGATGCCGACCGCCGCCGAGACGAAGTTCTGCACCGCCAGCCCGGCCATCTGCACCAGATGGCCCATCGCCGACTCACCGCTGTAGGACTGCCAGTTGGTGTTGGTGACGAACGAGATCGCGGTGTTCCACGCCTGGTGGCCGGGCATCCGCTCGACGCCCAGGCCCAGCAGCAGGTGCTGCTGGAGGCGGATCAGACCGTAGAGGAAGAGAACCGAGACCGCCGAGAACGCCAGCACCGAGCGCAGGTAGGCAGGCCAGCGCTGATCGGCGTCGCCGTCCACACCGATCACCCGGTACAGGCCGCGCTCGGCTCTCAGGTGCTTCGAGGTGGTGAGGATGCGGGCGATGTGGTCGCCCAGGGGGCGGTAGCACAGCACCAGCGCTCCGACGAGCGCGAGGAACTGCGACCAGCCCGCAGCAGTGGAGCTCATGTCAGAACTTCTCCGGGTGGATCAGCGCCAGAACGAGGTAGCCGACGAGCGCGACGGCGACGATGAGACCTGCGGCGTTCTCCGCGCTCACAGCTTCTCCACCCCCCGCGCTATCAGGGCGATGACGCCGAACACGGCGACCGTGACGGCGACGTGGATGAGATCGGACATGGGCTCCACCAGAGCGGTCATGGGGATGCCGCGGCCTGCCCCGAAGAGGCGGTCACGGCGCCGGAGGAAGGCCGGCGGAAGCAGCCAACCAGCCGGTCGGGGGCGCGCAGCGGTTCTCTGATGCCGTCCATACGGGTGCGCCCGGAACCTTGACGCGGCCTTGATGTCGGCGCCATCCGGCCGGGACCCCGGATTGTCCGAAACGTGTCGGGCCCCGGACAGCAGAGGCAGTCCGGGGCCCGACACGCTCGCTCCGCCACCCGCTCGGAGCGGATGAACACCGCGTCCCGGGTCCAGCGGCCCGGCCACACCACTCCCCCTTCCTGGTGGCGATCACGGTGCCGGCGGTGTGGAGTGGACATATGGACGGGCACGGGATCAGAGTGGAGTTCGACGGATCCTGGCTGCATGTCCGGCCGATGAATGCCATCGAGCGTGGCAGGCTCGGCACCGACCACCTGGTCGTACCGGCGACCCAGATCACGTTGCCGACTCTCAAGCCTCCCGGGCTGATGTCCCACGGCCATCTCGACGTGCCCACCCGGGACGGGCAGCGCTACCGGCTCTACTTCACCCGCAGGCACCGATCCGAGTTCGAAACACTCCACAAGGTGCTGCTCGGCATCGTCACACCGACACTCCCGACACCCCCGTCCGACGCGGTCGCGGCGGACAGCCCGGCATCCCCGGTGATCCCGACCGACCGACCGCCGAGGAAGCCGGCGGGGGCAGCCTGGCACCTCCACGGGGCCGGGTACTTCCGCCAGCAGGTGGTGGGTGAGTCCTACCACGACGTCGAGCTCAGCCGACTCGCCGGCCCGGAACCCGCAGGTGAGAAGCTGCTGGTCGCCGAGCTGCACCGTGAGCCTCGAAACCCGCATGACCGGGATGCCATCCAGGTGATCATCGACGAGGGCCTCGTCGGCTACCTCCCCCGGGAGCACGCTCCGGCCTACCAGCCCGAGCTGAAGGCCGTCGAGAGCTGGGGCTACATCGCGCAATGCCCCGCACGACTCTGGTGGCGCAGGGAGCAGCAGGACTTCACGGCGCGCGTCTCCCTCGACATGGCCGAGCCCGGCAGGCTCGTGCCCATCGTCCAGGCTCCGGCGGACCAGCTGGTCCTGCCGCCCGGCCGGTGGTTCCAGGTGGGCAAGGAAGCCGAGCACATGGACGTCCTCGTCCCGCTGCTGGACAGGGCGTACTTCCCGGGAAGGGCGTTCGCCCATGCGCAGCTGAACCTGGTCGACCGCCCCGGCCCCCGGTCGGTGATATCCATCGTGGTCGTGCTCATCGACGGCGGCGTGGTCGGGGAGCTGAGTCGGCAGACCTCGGCGAGGCTGAAGCCGCTGCTGGAACGGCTGCGCGACAAGCGGGTGCCGTGCTACGCCGAGGCGGAGCTGACCGGCAATACGCTCGCGGCGGAGGTCCGGGTGTCACTGACGATGCCCGAGGAACTGCTGCCGGAGTTCGTGAGGCGGGTCGACGCCGTCGTCGAGGATCGGTGAGTCGGGGCTCCCGAACGGCGGTGGAACCACCGAGCGGCACACGGCGGCGCCCTTCGAGCCTCACTGACCCCCGCGCCCTGACGCGCGTTCGTCCTCGTGGGCACGCTGCACACCCTGGGCAAGTGCCGACCGCTTCGGCCGGCGACGCCGAGGACGGTCAGCGGTGGTCCGCGGTGGCGAAGTCGGGCAGCTCGGTGGACAGCAGGTCGTCGGCGGCGCCGTCGAGGAGCCGGGCCGTCTCCGTGGAGCGTGGAAGCATGCCGTTCTCGTAGGCGCGGACGGCCTCGTCGACGGTGTCGTGGTGGGCGAGGGCGAGGGCGAGTTCGCAGGCGTCCAGCATGGCGAGGTTGACGCCGACGCCGAGCGGGGGCATGAGGTGGGCGGCGTCGCCGAGCAGGGTCACCGTGGGGTTGTGCTCCCAGGTGTGCGGGACGGGAAGGGCGAAGATCGGGCGGTCGACGTACGGGCCGTCGTTGTCGGTGATCAGCCGGCGCAGGCGGGGTGACCAGTCCCGGTACCGCTCCAGCAGGAGGGCGCGGATGCCGTCGGTGTCCTGGGGGGTGAGGCCCTCGGCGTTGATCCAGTCGGCCGGGACGCGCTGGATGAGGTAGACGCGGATGTGGTCCCCGCTGTTGCGCTGGGCGAACAGGCCGCGCTCGCCGTCGGCCGCGGCGGCACTGCCCTGGCCGACGAGCTCGGCGATGTCGGGGTGCCGGGTCGCGGCGTCGTGGAACCAGGCCTCCAGGAAGCTCACGCCGCTGTACCGGGGGGTGGCCGGGGAGACGGCACGGCGGACCTTGGACCAGGCGCCGTCGGCGCCGACGACGAGGTCGGCCTCGACGGTGCCGCCGTCGGCGAAGTGCAGGTGCCGGGGGCCTTCGGCGGGGCCGCTGATGCCCTGCAGGGTGTGGCCCCAGCGCACGGTGCCGGGCCGGAGCGAGTCGAGCAACAGGTCGCGCAGCCGGCCGCGGTCGATCTCCGGCTTGAACCGCTCGCCCTGCTCGGGGACGTGGTGGAAGAGGAGCGCGCCGGCCGGGTCCAGCTGGCGCATCTCCTGCCCTTCGGGGCGGGCCAGTCGGAAGAACTCCTCCAGGAGGCCGGCTTCGCGCAGGGCGATCTGGCCGTTGTCGGCGTGCAGGTCGAGGGTGCCGCCCTGGTCACGCGCGTCAGGACCGGCATCGCGCTCGTAGACGGCGACTGCGATGCCGTGCCGCTGGAGGATGCGGGCGCACGTCAGGCCGCCGGGGCCGGCACCGATGATGGCGATGCGGGGTGCGGGAGGGGTGGTCATGGAGTGCTCCGTTCGTTCCGTGCGGAAGTGCCGTGACGTGACTGTCGTGCCCGGCGGATGGGTGGGTCGGCGGGATGGCCGGGCCTCGCCGGGAAGAGCGGCCCGGGCAGTGCCTCGCAGCCGCCGCCCCAGAAAAACACACCGACTCAATAAGTGCAACAACTCAACTTTTGAAGTCGGTCAACCGGAGAGATAGGGTGTCGGTATGCCCAGCACGACGACCGACACCGCGACAGGCTCCGCCCCCGCTCCGATGGGGCGCCGCGAGCGCAAGAAGGCCGCCACCCGCCAGGCCATCGCCGACGCCGCACTGCGCCTGTTCCTGGAGCGCGGATACGACGAGGTCGGCATCCGCGAGATCGCGGACGCCGCCGACGTGTCCACCACCACGCTGTTCAAGCACTTCCCGGTCAAGGAAGCCCTCGTCTTCGACGAGGAGGACGACCGGGAGGCCCGCCTGATCGCCGCTGTCCGCGAACGGCCCGAGGGCCGGTCCATCCCCTCCGCACTGCGCGAACACGCCCTGACCACCCGCCTGGCCTCCGCCGGCAGTGACCCCCGCTTCACCGCCTTCACCGACCTGGTGGCCGGCACCCCCGCGCTACGCGCCTACGCCCAGAACATGTGGCTGCGCCACACCGCCGCACTCGCCCGGGCCATCGCCGAGGAGAGCGGCCTCGCCGAAGACGACCCCGTCTGCACCGCCCTGGCCCACTTCGCCCTCGAAGCCCCTCGCGTGGCCCACGCCCACGACACTCCCCGGCAGGCCATCACCCGGGCCTTCGATCTCCTGGAACACGGCTGGAGCGCACTCACCCGGAGCAATGGGTGAGCAGGCGCATCGCAGCGCACGGCTCGTGATCCGGACGGCCCCCAGCCGGCCCGAGGCGTGGCATGGCACGGCACGGCACGGCACGGCGTGGCGTGGCGTGGGGAGCGGTGGCCGGAAGCCGCTGTGGCACCCTCCCGTGCGGGGACGGAGGAGGACGCCCACCGCTCGTCGGCCGCGCCCTTCGCCATGGGACCGGAGGTGCTGCTGGAACGCCGCCACCCGAAGGCCGGGCCGCCCACGGAGCGGGACGGAGGTACCGGACGGCGGGTCACGTCGACCGGGTTCAACGGGTACGAATCCAGTCGTTTCCACGTTCGGGCTTCCAACTGGCGGACAGATTCCGATAATTGATCCGAAGCGCGGATTCCCTGCCGGCCTGGAACAGACGACGTGCCCCTGTATGTACGTCCATGTCACCGACCAGACAGAGGTGTCCGGATGACCCGCTCCCGTATGTCCCGACGTGCCACCCTCGCCGCCGCGGCGGCGACTGCCCTGCTCCTCATGGGTTCGGCGCCCGTGGCGGTGGCCGCACCCGCCGAACGGCAACCGGCCGCACGGCTGCTCCCGATCCCGTCGGGAGGGATCCACAGCTTCGTCAAGGGCCTGAACAGCAGCGGCACGATCATCGGCGAGTACTACCTGGACGGTTCCACCGGGCCGCTCGCGATCCGGTGGAACGCCGGCCGTCCCGGCTACACCCGCCTGGCGCCGCTGCCCGGTGAGCAGTTCAGCCGCACGACCTCGCTCAGCGACAGCGGATGGGTGGTCGGCCTGTCCTACGGCACCCTGCCCCCCACCCACCCCGTCCGCTGGACCCCGGGCGGCACCCCGAAGCGGCTGGCACTGCCCGGCGGTTCGATCAGCGGCAACGCGTCGGCGGTCAACGACGCCGGGGCCGCCGTCGGCGACGCGCAGAAGCAGGACGGCGGCTCCCTTCCCGTGCGCTGGCAGGCCGATGGCGACAGGACCGACCTGCCCGTCCCGCCCGGCGACGACAGCGGCACCGCGACGTCGATCAACCATGCGGGTACGGCGGTCGGATGGACCGAGAAGCGCGACGGCACCGGTGGCCCCGCGCACCCCGTGCGCTGGAACGCGGCGGGTGCCGTGAGCGTACTGCCCCTCCCCGCGGGGTTCGTCGGCGCCCGGACGAGCCGGATCACCGACAGCGGCGTGGTCCTCGGTCACGGCCGGCTCGCCGGGAGTACGGAGTACGACCGCGTCCTGGTGTGGGCGGCCGACGGCACCGTCCGCGATCTCGGGCGCGGGCGCGGGTACGACGTCAACCTGGCGGGCACCGCCGTCGGGGCCTCGTTGACGGACGACCCGAACGGCGACCCGGCCCGCTGGAGCGCGAACGGCACGCGGACGGTGCTCGCCAATCCGGCGGAGCCGGCCGGCGAGGTCCTGGCGATCAACAACCGGGGGACGGCTGTCGGGTACGCATGGCCGCCGGTCGGTAACCCCGCCCTGGACAAGGCCCTGCTGTGGAAGCCCGACGGTACGGTCGTCCAGCTGCCGCCGTCGTCCTTCGGCCCCTACGCCGCGGCGTTCGCGATCAACGACGCCGGAGTGATCGCCGGCTTCTCGGTCGGCACCGACGCCGCCGGCACCGCGACGACCTGGCGTGCGACCGTCTGGAAGAGCTGACACCCGCCGCCCCTCCGAAGGCGGTTCCGGCCAGGGCACTCCCGCGAGGGGAGACGGGTGAGGAACGCCCCACGGGGCCCCGGCGCCGCGCGTCGTGCGCGAGGCGCGGCGCCGGGATTCCCCGGGCCGGAAGCCGTCCGGCGGTGAGGACGGGATCAGGCCGTACCGACGGCCAGCACGTTGCCCTCGCTGACGTACCCGTCCGGATGGTTGAACGGGCTCAGGGGATGGGCCGGGTCGCGCAGGGCGGCCCAGTCCGCGGCGGGCAGGCCGAGCCTCACCGCCTGGTCCGCGAGTTCGGCGAAGGCGGGGGCGTAGTACGCGCGGACCTCGGCGGTGAAGGGCGCGAAGTGCTCGATGGGTACGGTCCGCTGCCGTACCGCGCCGATCCCGGCCTCCCGCATCCACACGTACAGGTCGCGGTTGCGCAGCACCTGCCGCAGGTATCCGGGCGCGACGGCGGCTGCCCGGAACAGGTCCGGGAAGAGGAACGGGTCCCCCGGCCGGGCGGCGAAGGCGTGGGCGTCGACGTCCTTGACGGCGATGATCCCGCCGGGGCGGGTGACCCGCCGGAACTCGGAGAGCGCGGCGCGCAGTTCGTCGTCGGTGAGGACCTGGACGGCATTCGAGCACCAGACCACGTCGAAGGTGTCGTCCGCGTACGGCAGACCGGTGACGTCCCCCTGGCGGACGTCGACCCGGCAGCCGAGGTCCGCCGACCGCACCCGGGCCGCGGCGCGGGCCGCGTGCTCCGGGGCCAGGTCGACGGCCGAGACGCGCCCGTGCGGGCCGGTGAGTTCGGCGAGCCACGGCAGGAAGTCGCCGCCGCAACACCCTGCGTCCAGGACGTGCGTGCCCGGTTGGATGCCGGCCTGGTCCAGCAGAGCGCGGTAGGGCTCCCGGCAGGCGACGAAGTGCGCGTCGACGATCGACCGATGGGTGAAGGGCTGCCCGGTGGAGGCGGTGAACGCCCAGGCGGCGGGGGCTGGGGCGGGGGCTGAGGCTGGGGTGCGGGTGGAGGGCTGGGGGTCTTGGGTCAGCATGCGGTTCCTCGGAGAAGGCCGTGCAGGGACTCGGTGACGGGCTCGGGGGTTTCCAGCGACGGCAGGTGCCCGGCGTCGGGGATGACGACGAGGTGCCCGTGCGGGAGGGCGTCCGCGACGGCGTGCATCTCGTCCGGGTGGACGAGGTCGTCCTCCGCTCCGGCGATCACCACGGCGGGGACGCGGGCTTCGCGTAGCACGGCCAGCGAGCAGGGCCGGTCCGCGATCGCGCGTAGTGCCCAGGCGAGCGAGGCGGGGTCGGAGGCCGTCGCCGTCCTCCTGACCCGGGCGGCGACCGCGGGCCTGGTGGTTCGGGTGGTCCTCCCCGTCAGCGCGGGAACGAGGCGTGCCAGGAGTTCCGCGCGGCCACGGCCGTCGACGCAGTACGCGGCCGTCCGCTCGCGGTGGGCGCGGTGCACGGGAGAGTCGGCGGTGGCACGGCTCGCGAGGAGGCCGAGGGCCCGGACACGGTCCGGATGGCGCCGCAGGACGGCCATGGCCACGTAGCCGCCCATGGACGAGCCGATGACGGCGGCGCGATCGAGGCCCTCCCCGTCCAGCAGCCGGACCACGTCGTCGGCGAGCAGGTCGATGCCGGGCTCGCCGTCACCGAGCGGCGTGCGGCCGAAGCCGCGCTGGTCGGGGGCGAGCACTCGGTGGCCCAGCCGGGTCAGCGCCCGGCGCTGGGGCTCCCACATCGACGAGTCCTGGGTGAGCGCGTGCAGCAGGACCACCGGCGGCCGGCCCGCACCCGTCACCGTGTGGCCGCGTCAGCGGGAGCCGCGGGGGTGCCGGGGTCGTTGGCCGCCTCCGCCGCCCGCACCAGCCGCACGACATTGTCGGGAAGGGGGCGTGAGGTGCACCAGGCGAGGGCCACGGGGGCGGGCGGCAGATCGTGGACGGGCACGGCGGTGACACCCGGCGGCAGCACGTCGGCCAGCGACATCAGCGAGAGGTGGACCGCTTCACCCGTCGCGACCACGGCGACCATGTGGGCCACGTCGACGAGCGGGTGGGTGCGCCGCAGGACGCGACCGGCGGGCGTGGTGCGCGGCACGGCCTCGTCCCAGACGGCGGGCGGCATCACACCGGGACAGTCGAAGACACCGTGGTCGGCGACGTCCTCGACGGAGACGGACTCCCTGCCGGCCAGCGGGTGATTCACGGCCACGAGGACGGCACGGGGGTCACGGCCGACGGGGCGACTGCGCTGCACGTCGGGTTCGGCCCGGCCGAGCCCGAACTTGACCACCATCACGTCGAGCCGGCCGGCCCTGAGGTCCTGGAAAGGGTCGGCCACCTCGTGCTCCACCAGGCGGACCAGGTGTGCGGGGAACCCCGCCCGTCGCAGTACGGTGCGCGGCAGGACCGGGGAGCCGTGGTACCCGAGCCGGATGGTGCCGGCGGGGCGGGGGGCCGTGGCGACGGCGGTGTGCTGCAGCACTGCGTGTCCTTGCTCGGTACGGATGGGAACGGACGGGAACGGATGGGAGAACCGCAAGGAGGGAGCGCGACGGACGGCCGCGCCCCCTCCGCGGGGATCAGTTCGCGAGGTGACCGAAGAAGAGGCTTCCGGCCGCCTCGAGGTCCGGGGAGTAGAAGAACTCCCGCACCGCACGGATGAACTCCTGGCGGCTGATGCTGCCGTCGCCGTCCGTGTCCAGCTGGGCGAAGGTGTCCATGGCTCCGGGGTCGGTGATGCCCCAGACGTCCAGGAACTGCTTGAACTCGGCCTTGCTGATGGTGTTGTCGCCGTCGGTGTCCATGACGTCGAAGATGGCGTGCGGAACGCCCTCGACCATGTTGAAGCGGCTGGTGTCCACGCTCGCCGCACGGCTGGCGAAGTGGTACTGCTCCTTGGAGAGACGGTTGACGCCGTCCGCGTGACGCAGCAGCTCGGCCCACTGCATCTGGTACGAGATCAGCAGCGCCTGCGCCCTGCGGTCACCCTTGTCGATCTTGTAGCCGACGAGGTAGCGGTCGACGAGCCGCTGGTAGTCGCTCCAGTCGACGTAACCGTCGCCGTCGGTGTCGGTGGCGCTGAACAGCCGGTCCAGCTTGACGCTGATCGGGTCAATCGTGGCAGTAGCCATGTCACTCCTGTCCAGAGTTGTTTACCTCGGATGCCCGCCAGGGGATCGGTTCGGGCACGGTGAACCGTATATCCGGGCATTCACGGCAGGGTCGACCCGACTCGGACGAGCATCCTTTTCACCCCAACGAGTGAATAGGCGCAGTTTGCAGAATCGTTACTCCATCCTCACCCCAGGAAAGCGCGCCCCGCAGACACGGGACGGATCCCTCGCCACACTGTCGAACGGAACGACTCGATGAGCGTCACCCTCGGCCGTCAACTTGCGCTGCCGTGCCGATGTGGTCGAAGGTGTCCAGCGGAGCGCCGACCTACGCTCGGATGTGTGCGTACGGCTGCCGATTTCCGTCGAGCCCATCCGAAGGCATCCCCACCCACTCGCTACGACAGAACGAAGATGTGAAAATCCATGACCGCGACGCCGGACTTCTGTGTCGTGTCGGGGCCGGACCACGCCGGAAAGTCGTCCGCGCTACGCGAACTGGCCTCAGGCGGGCTTCAGTTACCGATCGTCTCGGTGGACCGGGCCCATCTGGGGCCCGGGCACCTGCTGCTGGAACGGCTGCACGGCGCCATCGTCGCCGACGTCGGGACCGCACTCGGCCAGGCATATTCTGCGGATTTCCTCACGGCACTCTCACAGACGCTGGTCATCCATATGCGTGACCGCATCCAGCGGATGGGCGGACAGCCAATCCTGGTGGATTCCTATTACTATAAGACGCTAGCCAAATGCCGCATGGCCGGGGCGGAAAACCCCATGCTCGATTGGTGGCGCTCCTTTCCCCAGCCACGCCGTGTCATTTATCTGAATGTCGACCCTGCGATCGCCTGGGACCGGGCCCGGCGGGAGAGTTCCGCCCATCCGCTGGAGTGCTACGGGAACAGCGTCGGCCGGGAAGGTTTCGAAACCTACCAGCGGGATCTCGGGAAACTCATCCGGGAGGAAACCGCCCACCTTCCCGTCACCGTCATCGGGGAGCAGAAGAGCGCGGTCCACACCGCCCGGGCCATCCGAGAGGTACTCGACGATGAATACGCATGACACGATGCCGACGGCCGGGGCCGGAGCCGGAACCGGAACCGGAGCCGCCTGGGATTCTCCGGAACGCCTCCGGCGTTACCGCGACAGGGTGCTCGCCGAACGGGACGGCCTTCGCACGGCCTGCGCGGACCTCACCGGGCACCGCGACCGCGTCCTCGAGGACCTCCTCGCGTTCAACGCCGGGACGGACTTCGGCAGGAGGCACCGGTTCGACGCCCTCCGGGGCCTCGACGACTTCCGCAAGGCCGTACCGATCCACACCTACGCCGACCTGGCCCCGCTCATCGAACGCATGGCCGCGGGCGAGAGCCGGGTCCTCAGCGCCGACGACCCGACCATCTACTTCACCAGCAGCGGCAGTACCGGTGACCACAAGAAGATCCCGGTGACGCCCCGCTTCATGCGCACGGTCTTCATGCCGTTCTACTACGCCATGTGGGCCCCGATGGCCGAGCACTTCTGGCCGGCGGTGGCCGACCCGCGAGCCGTGCTCAACCTCAAACAGGACCCCCTGACGGCCCCCCGCACCACCGCCTCGGGCCGCCCACACCTGGGCGCCAGCCAGGTCGACTTCGGCGAGTGGTTCGACGAGCCGCTCGCCGCCGAACCGGGCACGGCGGCCCCCTGGTCGACGCTCCCCCCGCACATCGGCGAGGACGAACACCTGGAGCGGGTCTACGCGCGGCTGCGCCTGGCCGTCGAGCACCGCGGGCTGCGCGGCATCATCACCTTCAACCCCGCGATGGTGGCGGCGCTCCCCTACCAGCTGCACCTGTGGTGGGAACGGATCGTCCGGGACGTCCGCGACGGCACCGTCGCAGGTCACCCGCACGGCTCGCCCAACCCGGACCGCGCCGCGGAACTGGAGCGCGTCGCCCGGTACGTCGGCGACCGGGTGCGCCCGGCCCACGTGTGGCCGGACATGCGGGTCGTCCTCACCTGGACGACCGGGGTGGCCTCGCTCTACCTGCCGCGGCTGCGGGAGGAGTTCGGCACGGGCGTGACCGTCCTGCCCGGCCCGGTGGCCCAGTCCGAGGGCCCGGTGGGGGTGGCGCTGGACCGGCACCCCACAGCCGGCAGCCTGGTCCTCACCGCGGCCGTGCACGAGTTCGTGGACGCGGCGGACGGCCTGCACCCGGACTCCGGGACGCTGTCGGCGCACGAGCTGGAGGCCGGGCGCGAGTACCACGTGGTCTTCAGCCACGTGGGCGGCCTCTACCGGTACGCGGGCGGCGACGTCGTCCGGGTCGTCGACCACGCCCACGGCGTTCCGCGGGTGGAGTACGCCGGCCGCAACACGCTGAGCGACGTCGCCGGTGAGCGGCTGCGCGAGGGCCAGGTCGTCCGGGCGCTGTCCGCCGGGCTGGCGGCTCTCGGACTCGACGTGCGCAACGCGGCCTGCCGGGTGAATCCGCCGCACGACGGCCCGGCCGGCTACACCTTCGCGGTGGAACCGCGCACACCGTGGAGCCAGGACGAGACCGAACGTCTCACCCACCTGCTCGACGCGGCCCTGTGCCGCGAGTCCCCCGGCTACGCCGACGCGCGCCGCCGGGGCCGGCTGGGAGTGCCGGCGATGCTCAGGCTGCCCGCCGACTCGTTCCAGCGCGAGTGGATCAGCACGGTGGGCGGCGGAATCCGGCCCACCCAGGTGAAGGACCGCCTCTTCCGTCAGGACCCCGTGCTGTGGCAGCGGCTCACCGGCCGGGCTCCGCAGGACGGCACCGCCGAAGACCGACAGGCACCCGACGACCCGAACCGAGGAGCACCGGCATGACCGCGACCAGCTTCGACGCCGTGGAACGCACCGCCCTGCTCACCGCGGCACTGCGGGCCGCCGAGACCCGTCGGCCCAACCGGCTCTACGCGGACCCCTACGCCGAGCGGCTGGCCGGCGAGCTCGGCCCGCAACTGCTGGAGGAGGTCCTCCGGGTGACGTTCCCGCAGGGCCGGCCCAGGACCGTACCCAGCACCCCCGACTACAACGCGATCCGCACCCGGTTCTTCGACGAGCTCCTCCGGGAGGCCGCGCAGGACCCGGCCATGACGCAGATCGTCCTCGCGCCCTCCGGCATGGACTCCCGCGCCTACCGGCTGCCCTGGCCCGACCACGTCCGGTACTTCGAGGTGGACCGGCCGGCCGTCCTGGAGCACAAGGCCACCCGCCTCGCCGGCGAGCGGCCCCGGGTCGACCACCGCACGGTGCCCGTCGACCTGGTCACCCACACCTGGGAGGACTCGCTCCAGGAGGCCGGGTACGACCCCGCGGCCCCGTCGACCTGGCTGCTGGAGGGGCTGCTGTACTACATCCCGGAGACGGACGGCCGGCGCATGCTGGACCGGGTCGCGGCCATGATGGCGCCGGGCAGCCGGATCGCCGCCGACGTCGTCAGCGCCACCGCCCTGGCCGTGCCCGACATGCGGCCGCTGCTGGACGTCTTCGCCGGATGGGGCTGTCCCTGGGTGTTCGGCTGCGACGACCCGGTGGCCCTCTTCGCCGAGCACGGCTTCAGCACCCGGGCGGTACAGCCGGGCACCGGGCAGACCGTCGCCTACAGCCGCTGGGCCGATCCGGTGCCCGATCCCGGGCAGCAGGGCGTGCGGCGGTTCTTCTACGTCTACGGGGAACGCGTCTGAGATGCCCACCGCTATCGTCGTCGGCGGCAGCATCGCGGGGCTGGGGACGGCACTCGCACTCGGCACCGCCGGGTACCGCGTCGTCGTCCTGGAGTCCGATCCGGAGCCGCCCGAGGGAGATCTCGCGCGGGCTGCCGAAGGGTGGCACCGGCCCACCGCGCCCCACGCGTCCCACTCGCACAACCTGACCGGCCTCGGCGTGCGGGTCCTGTCGGAGCACGCCCCGCACGTCCTGACCGCAGTGCTCGACGCCGGGGCGGAGCTGCTCGACCTCACGGCCGCCATGCCCCCCGGCGCCAGCCACCGCGGCCGGATGGCGGGCGACGAGGACCTGGTGGCCCTCGGCTGCCGCCGGACCACGCTGGAGCTCGCACTCCACCGGGCCGTACGGGACCTGCCGGGTGTCGACATCCGGCACCGGACGGCGGTACGGGGCCTGGTGCTCGACGACCACGGCCGCGCCGCGGGCGTGGTGACGGACGACGGGCGCAGCCTGACCGCCGACGCCGTCGTCGACGCCACCGGCCGCCGTTGCGCCTCGCGGACCTGGCTGAGGGCGGCGGGCGTCCCCCTCTCCGAGGACCGCCTCCACCCGTCCGGGCTCGCCGTCTACACCCGCTTCTACCGGCGCCGCCGGGGCGGCCGGCGGCCGGGTCCGCTGAACCGGGGCAACGCGGCCGGCGGCATCTGGGACCACTACGCCGGCTTCGTCCACCTCGGCGACGACGCCACCCACTCCGTGGTCCTCACCGTCCTCCCGGGCGACCCGGTCGTCCGGGCCCTGCGCCACACCGCGGTGTTCGACGCCGCCGTACGGGCCACCCCGTGGCTCGCCGCATGGGCCGACGGAGGAGAGCCGCTGACACCGGTGCGCGCCATGCGCTGCCCGCCCACCGTCCTGCGCGGCGCGGCCACGGGTGGACCGGGTGCGATCGCCGGGCTGTACCTCGTCGGCGACGCCGCGTGCGTGACCAACCCGCTCTTCGGCCGCGGCATGTCCCTGGCCCTCGCGCACTCCTTCGCGCTCGGCGGTTTGCTGGCCGAGCGCCACCCCGACGATCCGGGGCTGGGTCCCGCCGCGGCCCGCCGCACGCTCCGCCTCATGAAACCCTGGTACGAGCACTCGGTCCGGGCCGACGACGAACGCTCCGCCCACTGGCGCGAGTCGGTCGCCTCCGGCCGGGCCTCCCGCGGCCCGGCGCGACAGCTCGTGCCCGCGCAGGCGAGCGTCACCCAACGGGACGGCCTGGCCTGGCGCGGCCTCATGCGCATGCTGATGACGCTGGCCCCGCAGGAGGAGGACCGCGCCGGGCCGTGCTGGGACACGCGCTCCCACACCCCGGGGACGCAGGAGCCGCCCGCCCCCTCCCGGCAGGGCTTCGCACGGCTGCTCTCCACGGCGGGATCATGCTGACGCCGACGCCCGCACCGCCGGCACACGCCCAGGCCGCGTCCGTACCGGCCCGGCCCGGCCGTGTCCTGCTCGCACCGGTGACGATCACGCCGACCAAGCCGTTGACGCCCAGCCACCTGAAGTTCCTGCTGTGGAGCGATGTGATGTACCGCGCCACGGCCCTGCTCACCGACTGCGCGTACCGCTACAGCCACACCACCTACCACCTCACCGAGCAGACGCTGGGCTTCTGGGCGTTCCTGGACCGCACCCGGGGGGACGGCCACTACGAGGACCTCACCGAGGAGGAGATCGGCGAGCTCTACGTCGCCTACCGCCAGGACCCGCACCGCCCCACCGCCGAGGAGCTGCGTCCCTACGCGGACGCCGTCGAGCACCAGGCATGGGTACACCCCGTCAGCGTCCGGGTGCTGCGGTGGTGGACCGCGCACTTCTCCGAGCTCGGGCTCCACGATCCCGGACTGTTGGCCCACCAGCCGCCCGGCCTGGGCCTGGAGGAGGTCCTCGAACGTCTCGCCACGCTCGACGTCCTGCTCGACCTGCGCGGCCACGGCGGTCCCGTCCACCTGGACCTCACCCGCTGGGGGCTTCCCCTGCGCCCGATCGTCGGCGCGGACGGCCGGCCCAACTACCTGGCCTGCGCGCTCCGGGAACTGCTCCCCCTGGCCGCGGAGTTCGACGAAGTCGTCCTGGTCCACGACCCGGAGCTCGGGCCCGACTACCGGCTCCTGGAACGGACGCTGACCGTCGCCGGCGCCGGCGCCCGCCGCTTCACCATCGGCCGGGTGCCGATCGACGGCGTGGTCCGGTCCGCCCGGCAGGGCGGCTGGCAGGGGTACACGGTCAGCGCCCTGCTCGGTGCGGCCGACGGCCACGCACCGGAGGCCGTCCGGCTGGGCATGCGTCTGTACTTCATCGCCGTGCTCGGCGCCGGCGCCGAACAGTCCTTCCGCCACGACCTGTTGGAGCAGTGCCTGCGCCGGGCCGCGCACCTGCTGGCGACCGCGTCCGACGGGCCGACCCGGGAGGAGACGGCGGCGGAAGTCGCCCGGCACCGCCGGAACCACCTGTTCGTCCAGCCCTACCGGCTGACCTCGGCACTGCTGGCCCGGCACCGGCCCGCGCCGCCCGCCACGGCCCTGCTGCGGGAGGTGTACCTGTGACCGCCGTCCAGGAGCACCTGCTGGCCGACGCCGCCGTCCGGATCCACCGGGCCCGGCCCGACCTGGCCGCCCGGTTCCCCCTCGGCTCCGCCGAGGACCTGGGCCGCGTCAAGGAGGCGGTGCTGGCGGAGCCGGACGCCACGGCGGCGGTGTGCGTCCTCGGCCGGATCGACCTCGCCGCCTGGACCGCCGGAACGTGTGCGTTCGCCCTCGCCCTGCCCGCCGGGGCGGCCCTGGCCTGGCGCCGGTCCTTCACCCGCACGCTGTACCTGGCGGGCTCCCCGGCCCGGCTCACCGACCGCTTCGCCTTCGCCCACACCACCGACGACTGCGCCTGGACGCTACCCGCGCCGCCACGGGAGCACCTCGGTCTGCGCCGGCTGCTGAAGGTACTGGAGGCGCCCCGGACACTCCCGGCCTCCGCCCCGGTCACCGTGGAGGTGCCCGCCGTCCCCGGACGGACCCGCCGCACACCGGTCCACCGGGAGCTCCACATCGCCACGGCCGGGGTGCCGCTGTCCGGGGTGCTCGTCCACCTGGGCCACCTCCTCGCCGAGGCCGTCCTCGACGGGCTCGTCCTGGGCGGGGACACCCTGACGTTGCGGCAACCACCGCGGCTCACCCCAGAACCGTACGCGGCACTGCGCATCGACGCCGACGAGGCCGACGGCGGCCGTGGCCGACTACGGCTCCTGGCAGCCCTGAGCCCACCCCTGCCCGCACCGCCCTCCGGGACCGGCCATCGCCGCCCCGTCCCCGGACAACCCCGAGAAGAACGGAGCACCGCCCCATGCTGACCCAGCACCCCCACACGCCCGCCGAGGTGGGCACCCTCTACAACCGCTACACCGACGTCTACACCCGCGCCCTGGGCGGCAACATCCACCTCGGCTACTGGGAGCACGACGAGGACCCCAGCTCCGTGGAGCAGGCCACCGACCGGCTCACCGACATGGTGGCCGAGCGCCTGCGGCCGGCGGAGGGGCAGCGCATCCTGGACATCGGCTGCGGCCATGGCAGCCCGGCCCTGCGCATCGCGGCGCAGCACCCGGTCGAGATCACCGGGATCAGCGTCAGTGACTACCAGGTCCAGCTCGCCAACAGCCGTCCCCAGCCGGCGCACCGGCCCGGACGCGTCACGTTCGACTTCGCCAACGCCATGGAACTGCCCTTCCCGGACGACTCCTTCGACAGCGCGTACGCCATCGAGTCGTTCATCCACATGAAGGACCGCAAGGCGGCGATGGCACACGTGGCCCGTGTCCTGCGCCCGGGCGGACGGCTCGTGATGGCCGACATCTACCTGGACGGCGAGCCCGAGGGCGCGGACGCCGCACTCATGGCCGACTCCTACCAGTTCTTCAAGCTGTCGCTGACGCCCGACTGCTACCGGGATCTCGCCGAGGGGGCGGGCCTCCAGGTCGTGGACTTCACCGACATCAGCGAGAACGCCCGCCGCTCCTACGACGAACTGGCCGTCACGTGGCGCGCTGCGGCGAAGGAGGAGACCGGCGCGACCGCCGCCGAGTGGAACAGGGCGGCGGACCTCACGGAGGTCTACGGCCGTGTCCCGCAGGTCCGCTACGGCCTCCTGACCGCGGTGCGCCCCTGAACGTCGCGGACCGCGAGCACGTCTCCGCAACCACGCGTCGTGCTCGGCGACCGCATTCGGCCGTCCTCGGTCGATCGACCTGCCGGTAGCGGGTGAAGGGCCGCGTGCACACCGGGCAAGCTTGCTCGCGCAGCGGCTCACGCAGCGGCTCGCGCCGGGCCGGCAGGCCGGGGCGGCGCCGCTTGCGCGGTGCCGTCGTCCGCACGGACGTGGACGCGGATCAGGTCGCCGTGCACCCTGGTCGCGATGCGGGCGCCCCGACGGATCAGCTGCCGGAGGCTGTAGACGACGTTCATCGCGCAGTGCTCGGCACCGCCCTCGTTCCCGGTGATCGGACAACCACCGACCCGGCCGTAGTACGCGTACTGGCCGGCCGAGTTGAGGATCGACGAGCAGGCGTAGAGCCGCTCGATGACCTCCTTCATCACGGAGGAGTTGTCGCCCAGCCAGACCGGCGGAACACTCCGGCACCCTAATCGCAGCACACCCAGACATCAGGGACGCCGAGAAAGCCGGAGCAGCTCAGTCCTTCGTCACCGCCGCCGCCAACGGCAAGTTCGGCGCCGCCTGACGCGTCGACCCGTCGCGCAACAGGCCGTGCACGCCCGGCCGGGGTCTCCCCGGCCGGGCGTTCCGCGTCAGGGGCTCAGATCGGCCAGTCCGCGCGGCCCGTCGGACCTGTGCGGCCGCCCGGATCGTGGCCCGATGTCCCTTCGGCTCCCCTACCCCGGGCCGCTCAGGCCGGGAACGTCGCAGGTTGGCCGCCCGGAGGGGCGCAAGCCACGAGATGGCCGAAAATCCCATGCAATATAACCTGTGACATTGTTCTGATCATCGGTCGATGACAGGATCCACGCCAAATCTCCTTCCCTCAGCCCGACCCCACGTCGGGCTGCCCCCACTCGACGAAGGATTCGGCGTGCTCCTGCGCACCAGACTCTCCGTGCTCGCGGCAGGCGTCGTCGCCTGTTGCGCCACGGCCACCGCCGTGCTCCCGGCCCAGGCCTTCGCGGCGCCGCCCGTCGCGACCGCCGGGTCGGCTCCGACCACGACGACCGCCTCGGCCGGCCCGGTCGGCCCCGCCGCCCCGACGGCCCCGACCACGACCACGGGCTCCGAGGAACCCGGCGAGCCCGCCGCCCCGCTGCCCCCCGCGCTGATAGGCGCGACGCGCCTGCTGGAGGAGCCGGCCGACGCGGCCTCCCCCGCCCGGTTCAAGTCCCTCGCCGTAGACAGCTGCACCCCGGCCGACTTCGCGGCCCTCACCGGGGCCGACCTGGTCGCCTTCATCAAGAGCTCGACCCCGGAGTGCATCAACTCGCTGTACCAGAGCGCCGGCGCCGACCCGAGCATCTTCAACCAGGCCCGGATGCTGTCCGTCGCGGTCGCCCTCAAGGACGTGGCGGCGAACTACCCCGGCGACAACACGACCAGCATCGCGCAGCTGGTGAAGTACCTGCAGGTGGGCTACTACATCCAGTTCTACCACCCCGCTGCGGCGGGCGCGTACACCCCCGCGCTCACCGACGCCGTCACGACCGCCCTGGACACCCTCTTCGCGGGCACCCGCTGGCGCGACGTCAGCGAGAACAACGGCCGCATCCTCAAGGAGGTGGTGTGGCTCACCGACAGCGCCAACGTCCAGGCCCACTACCTGGCCGTCTACAAGCGGATCCTGGACGAGTACGACAACACGTACAACCAGTTCCCGCAGATGCGCAGCGCGGTCAACTCCGTGCTGTTCTACCCGCTCTGGGGAGGCTACCGGAACAAGGACTTCGTCCAGGCGCTCGCGGCCGACCCGCGACTCATCAACTCGCTCGCCGACTTCGCGATCAACCACCGGGACCTGCTCAGCGGGCCCCACTCCGTCCTCGACACCAACGCGGGCAACGACCTGGCCAAGTTCGCCGGGACCAGCCCCGCCGCCGAGGCCGTGGCCAAGCCGCTGGTCAAGAAGGTGCTGGACTCCGCGCCGCTGCTCTCGCTTCGGGACGCTGTACCTGTACACGGCCCGCCAGGCCGAGTACTTCAACTACAGCCAGTGCTCCTACTACGGCATCTGCGACCTGCGCAACAAGCTCACCTCGGTGATCCTGCCGAACCAACTGGTCTGCGACAACCGCATCCTCCAGGCCCAGTCCCTGTCGGCCGCCGAACTGGCCACCGTCTGCGAGAGCCTGCGCAAGCAGGACGCGCTCTTCCACAGCGTGTCCAAGGACAGCGGGGCCATCCCGAACCAGTACGCCAAGACCGTCACCTTCGGGATCTTCGCCAACAAGGCCGACTACACCACCTACTCGTGGGCGATCTACGGCAACAGCACCGACAACGGCGGCCAGACCGTCATGGACGCGACCGACCCGAACAGCCGGGCCGTGACCGTGATGTACCAGAAGCCCTGGAACGTCAACGACCCCGCCCGGGTGTGGAACCTCAACCACGAGTACGCCCACTACCTCGACGGCATCTACAACCTGAAGGGCAACTACGACACCCAGTCGTCCGTCCCGAACAAGTGGTGGGTCGAGGGCCTCGCCGAGTACGTCTCGTACCGCCACCGCGGCGCCACCAACGTCGACGCGATGAACCAGGCGGCCAAGCACACCTACAAGCTCAGCACGCTCTTCCAGAACACCTACGCCAACTCGGACTCGACCCGCATCTACCCGTGGGGCTACCTGTCCGTCCGGTACATGCTGGAGAAGCACCCGGCCGACGTCCAGGCCATGCTGGAGCGCTTCCGCGTCGGCGACTACCCCGGCGGCTACGCGGTCTACAACAACCTCGGCACCTCGTACGACGCCGACTTCGACGCCTGGCTCGACGCCTGCGTCGCCGGCGGCTGCTACGCGACCGGCCCGACCTCGCTGTTCGACACCACGGTGAACGGCGCGACCGTCAGCCTGAACGAGCGCTCCGTGCAGACCGGCCCGGGCCGGATCACCGGCTGGCACTGGGACTTCGGCGACGGCACCTTCTCGGACGAGCGCAGCCCGAGCCACACCTACGGCACGCCCGGCCTGTACACCGTCGCGCTGACCACCACCGATGACACCGGCCGGATCGGCACCACACAGGGCGCGGTCACCACGACCGCCCTCGGCCTGCCGACCTGCCCCGGGCAGCGCGCCGACGCGATGGACCGCAACTGCGCCCGGACCGGCCGCTCCGCGACCGCCGGCAACACGGACTACCTGTACGTCTACCTGCCGGCCGGGACCACCACGCTGAAGGTCAACACCTTCGGCGGCACCGGCACCCCGTACCTGTACTACAACGCGGACACCTGGGCTTCGCCGAAGGCCTACACCGCCGCCTCGACCGCCGCCGGCACCACCCAGTCCATCACCGTCACCAACCCCACGGCGGGCTACCGCTACCTGGGCCTGTACGCCGCCACCGACTTCAGCGGCGTCACCGTCACCACCCAGTTCTGATCCACGGAGCACCGCGACCGGCGCCCGGCCGGGCTCTCCCGGCCGGGCGTTCGCATGCGCGGGCGGGGCACTTCGCGCCGGACTGTCCGGATGGTGATGAACACGGCCGCGGCACTCGCCCGCGGCGAGGAGTTGCCGCACCCGGCGGAGGCGGCCGAACGGGCGGCCGGCTGCGACGAGGCGGTCCGGGACGACGCGGCGACGAAGTTCCACCACATGACGATCAGCCAGTCTCCGGATCCTGTCTCAACAATGCCGGCAGTTCAGCGGTGTTCGGGGTTCTCGAAGTCGAAGCGGCAGCCGGCGTCCCACTCGGAGCGCTGGTTGCCGTGGGCGGGGATGCCTCCGGCGTCCTTGAGCATCCGGGCCAGGTGGAGCTGGTTCCACGTCATGAAGGTGGCGTTGCGGTTGGTGAAGTCGTTCTCGGGGCCGCCCGACCCCTCATCGAGGTACGACGGCCCCGGGCCGGCCGGGCCGACCCAGCCCGCGTCCGCCTGCGGCGGGATCACGTAGCCGAGGTGCTGCAGGCTGTAGATGACGTTCATCGCGCAGTGCTTGGCGCCGTCCTCGTTCCCGGTGATCGGACAACCACCGACCAGGCCGTAGTACGCGTACTAGCCAGCCGAGTTGAGGATCGACGAGCAGGCGTAGAGCCGCTCGATGACCTTCTTCATCACGGAGGAGTTGTCGCCCAACCAGACCGGCGGAACGCTCTGGCACCCATCTGACCAGCCCCAGAATCGGACAGGTCCAGCGCCCTCGCCTGTCCGAGCGTTCGGTCGCCTGCGGTCGTAGTGCCGCAGCCGCCCCGAGAGCCGCTTCCAGAACCCTGCCCGGCTTTAGGGGACGTCTCGGACCGAGGGTCGTGTCCCGCGAAGCGGCGTAGTGGTCGTGTGCCAACGGTCATGAAATCGAGGGAAGTTCGTCGCGACTGTGCTCGCTGGGGTAGAGCTGGTCCATGCTTCCCTCGGGCAGGTAGCGGCAGGGGAAGGCGATCCATTCGTCGTGCATCTCGAACAGCACGGCGGTGACCAGTCGCAGGAGCGCGTCGTCGTTGGGAAAGACCTGGACGACGTCGGTGCGGCGCCGCCCACGGTCATCGCCCGCAGCCGCACCAGCCGCGACGTGCCGTCGAGACACCGGGATGCGGGGATTCCCAGAGGTAGGTGTCCGATGACAGGGCCGTCACGCACCGGCACGACGCCGGACGGTTCGAGGCCGGCAGGGCGTTCTCTGCGGCGCCGGCCGACGCGCCGGTGGGCGGAACCCCGCTCCGCGCGTCGTCCGCGGCACGCGTGGCGGAGCGCACGCAGCGGACGAGCACACGCCGAAGACCGAGGAGCACCGAGCGGGGACCGGGCTGCGCGAAGTCTGCGGGGTCGAGCGGGGCGGGCCTCGGACCAGTGCGTCCGTGCTCACTCGGCGAGGGCATCGGGTACCTCCGGTTTCGTACGCACGGGGTGCCGTAGCAGGCCGGACGCGCGAGAGCCGCGCGCCCCTGTCACGGCTGCGGCACCGGGAACGGAAGACGTCGGGCGGCAGCTCGCCCGGGGCGGTGACTCCGCCTCCGCACCTGGTGCCGGCATCCGAATGCCGGGAGTCTAGGGCGCCGGAGGGAGATCATCACAACTGTGCGATCCACCAGGGATTCTGACGGTTCGGCCGCCCGCGCCTGTGCGGTCCGCCAGGACCGGCACCCGGTCCACCGGTCGTGACAATCCGAAAACCTCTCCGAAACACAGCGGTGCTCCGATGTGCAGAACCCGACGGCCGGGGCCCGACCGTGCTCCTGGCACGGACACGGTCGGCCCGGCACCGACGACGACACCGCTGCCCCGCCGGCCGTCCCCTCCCCGCCACGACGGCGCGCACCCGCACCTCCCGAACCACCCAGGAGCATCCGATGAACCTCGCCCCACGAGAGATCGACAAGCTGTACGTCTACGTGGTGGCCGACCTCGCCCGCCGCCGGCGCGGGCGAGGCGTGAAGCTCAACTACAGCGAGGCCGTCGCGCTGATCAGTGAGGCGCTGATGGAGGGCGCCCGCGACGGCCTCTCGCTCGCCGAGTGCATGGAGCTCGGCCGGACGGTCGTCGGCGCCGACGAGGTGTTGCCCGGGGTGCCCGAGATGCTCCCGCTGCTACAGGTCGAGGCGGTGTTCGCCGACGGCACCAAGCTCGTGTCCTGCCACGACCCGATCGGTGCCTGAACCGTGCGGCCCACGGCCCGACCGCACGGGCGTCCCGCAGCCACCCTCGTCCTGGTCGGCGGCCACGAGAGCCGCGCCGCCCGCGACCTGGCCGACCTCGCCGAACAGGCCGACGCGCTCCGCGCCGTGCCGGTCGGACGCGAACTCGCCCGGGCCGTCGAGGACGCCCTCGCATCCGGCCCCGAGCCGGTGTGCGTGGTGCCGATGACCCTGGGCCGCGACCACGCACTCGTGGCGGACACGGCACGCGCACTGCAGTGGCTGACACGGTCGGCCGATGCCGAACGGGTCGCCCTCACCCAGCCGTTCGGAACGACCACACACCTCGTCGGCTGGCTCCGTGCCGCCGCCGGCACCCGCCACGACGCGGACGCCCTGCTGGTCACGGCACCCGCCGCCGGACCCGACGACGACGCGCAGCTGTACCGGATCGGCCGACTGGTGCGCCAGTACGGCACCCACCGTACGGTCGAGGTCGCCTTCGACGGCGGAGATCCGGACGTCGCCGACGGCATCGACCGCTGCCGCCGCCTCGGCGCCCGCCGCGTGGCCCGGGTTCCCGCCGGGTTCGACGGACCGTTGCTGAGCAGCCGGGCGGTGACGGAGGTGCTGCGCGCCCGGACCACCCGAGCCCTGCACCTGCTCGGACACGGCGACAACGGCATCGCCTCCGCGCTCACCGGCGACCACGGCCATGACCACCCCCACCCCCACTGACCCCCACCCCGCACACGTCGCGGACACGCGACCGGAGGAGCGCACCATGGCAGGAAGAGCCGCATACCTGTACGGAGACGATCCGATCGAGATCAACGCCGGCCGGGCGAGAGCCGTGCTCCCCGTGAGCAACACGGGCGACCGCGCCGTCCAGGTCGGCTCGCACTACCACTTCTTCGAGGTCAACCGCGCACTGTCGTTCGACCGCGACCTGGCCTACGGCATGCACCTGGACCTCCCGGCCGGAACCGGCCTCCGGTTCGAGCCGGGCGACACCCGTGAGGTCGAGCTGGTGGCCTACGCCGGTCACCGGCGGCTGGTCGGGTTCAGCGCGCTGGTCGACGGCGGACTCGGCTCGGCGGACACCCGGGCCTCGGCGCTGCGCCGTGCCGTGGCCCGAGGCTTCCTCGGCGCCCGAAGCGGGGACCGTACGGAGGCGGCCCCGGTCCGGCGCGAGGGCGCGGAAGGCGGGATCTGAATGGCGATCATCTCGCGCCGGCAGTACACGGATCTCTTCGGACCCACCGTCGGCGACCGCTTCCGCCTGGCCGACACCAACCTGGTCGTCGAGGTCGAGAAGGACCACAACCAGGGCCACTACGGCGACGAGGCGGTCTACGGCGGCGGCAAGGCCATCCGCGACGGCATGGCGCAGGACCCGGCGGCCACCTCCGCGCAGGGCGCGCTCGACCTGGTCATCACCAACGTCGTCGTGCTCGACCCGGTGCTCGGCGTCGTCAAGGGCGACATCGGCGTCAAGGACGGCTTCATCACCGCCATCGGCAAGGCCGGCAATCCGCGCCTGCAGAACGGCGTGCACCCGAAGCTGGTGATCGGCCCCGGCACCGACGTGATCGCCGGTGAGCACCTGATCGCCACCGCCGGCGGTATCGACACCCACATCCACTTCATCGCCCCCCAGCAGGTCCAGGAGGCCCTGAGCAACGGCATCACGACCCTCATCGGCGGCGGCACCGGCCCCTCCGACGGCACCAACGGCACCACCTGCACCCCCGGCCCCTGGAACATCCACCGGATGTACCAGGCGGTGGACGACCTGCCGGTCAACGTCGGTCTGCTGGGCAAGGGCAACGCCTCGCTGCCGGGCGGACTGCGCGAGCAGGTCGAGGCCGGAGCCTGCGGGCTGAAGGTGCACGAGGACTGGGGCACCACGCCGGCCGCCATCGACACCGCGCTGCGCGTCGCCGACGAGTACGACGTGCAGGTGGCCATCCACACCGACACCCTCAACGAGTCCGGCTTCTTCGAGGACACCCTCTCGGCCGTCGACGGCCGGACCATCCACACCTTCCACACCGAGGGCGCCGGCGGCGGCCACGCCCCGGACATCATCCGGATCGCCGGCGAGCCCAACGTCCTCCCGTCCTCGACCAACCCGACGCTCCCGTACACGGTGAACTCGATCGACGAGCTGCTCGACATGGTGATGGTCTGCCACCACCTCAGCCACCACATCCCCGAGGACGTCGCGTTCGCCGAATCCCGGGTCAGGGCGGAGACGGTCGCCGCCGAGACCGTCCTGCACGACGAGGGCGTCATCTCGATCTTCTCGTCGGACTCTCAGGCGATGGGCCGGATCGGCGAGTCGTTCACCCGCGCCTTCCAGACCGCCCACCACTGCAAGGAGCAACGCGGCAGGCTCGCCGACGACACCGAACGCAACGACAACGCCCGTGTGCTGCGCTACCTGGCCAAGCTCACCGTCAATCCGGCCGTCGCCGCCGGGATCGCCGACCACGTCGGCTCGCTGGAGCCCGGCAAGCTCGCGGACATCGTGCTCTGGCCGATCAACTCCTTCGCCGCCAAGCCGAAGTCGGTGATCAAGGGCGGCATGATCGCCTGGGCCCTGATGGGCGATCCGAACGCCTCGCTGCCCACCACCCAGCCGGTGTACTACCGGCCCATGTTCGGCGCGTTCGGCCGAGCCCGGCAGGCCACCCGGGTGTCATTCATGTCCCAGGCCGCCGTGGATCGCGGCGTCCCGGCCGAACTCGGCCTGGAGAGCCGGGTGTTGCCGGTACGGCGGTGCCGCACGGTCGGCAAGCAGCACATGGTGCGCAACGACGCCACGCCGGACATCCGGGTGGACCCGGAAACCTACCGGGTCACCCTGGACGGCGAGCCCGCGACCATCGAGCCCGCCCGCGAACTGCCGCTCAACCGGCTCTTCTACCTCGCGTGACCGCGGACCTCGACAAGCTGCTCGTCTGCCTGCAGCTCACCGACTCGGCCTTCCCCAGCGGCCTCTACACCCTCTCGCACGGGCTGGAGGGCTTCGCCCAGGCCAGGGCGGTGGACCAGGACGGCCTGCCCGATCTGCTCGCCGACCTGCTGCGCCACTCGGTCGGACCGGCGGACGCCACCGCGCTCGCGCTGGCCCACCGGGCGGCCGGAGAGGCGGACTGGGCGGACGTGGCCGAGGTGGACCGGCGGCTGTTCGCGAGCAAGCTCAACCGCGAACAACGGCTGGCCACCACCCGCACCGGCCGTCAACTGCTGGACAACGCACGGTTCGCGGTCGGCGGTGAGGCGCTGGACGCCTACGCGGAGTGGGTCGCCGACCGGCGGGCACCGGGCTGCCATCCGGTGGCGGCCGGCGTCGCGTACGCGGCGGGCCGCGTTCCCACCGACCAGGCCGTCGCGAGCGACCTGTTCGCCTTCGCCGTCAGCTTCGTCGGCGCCGGCCTGCGCCTGCGGCTGACCGATCACCGCCGGGCCCAGCACACGCTGCGCGAGATCGCCCCGGTCATCGCCGAGGTCACCGCGGCCGCGCTGGAGAGGGAACTGCCCGACCTGGGTGGCTGCGTCCCGGTGGCGGACGTGATGGCGGGCCGTCACGAGCGGGCGCAGGCCAGGCTGTTCGCGAGCTGAGGGCTCGCGCCTGAAGACCGTTCGAAGGAGTTGGAGAAGATGAGGGACAACGTACTGCGCGTCGGCGTCGCCGGCCCGGTGGGCTCCGGGAAGACGGCGCTGATCGAGGCCCTGGTGCCGGAGCTGATCGCCCGGGGCCGACGGCCGGCGGTGATCACCAACGACATCTACACCCAGGAGGACGCCCAACACGTGCGCCGCAGTCTCGCCGGGGTGCTCGACCCCGAGCGCGTGGTCGGCGTGGAGACCGGCGCCTGCCCGCACACCGCCGTCCGGGACGACCCGACCATGAACCTGGCCGCAGGTGCGGAACTGCTGGAACGATTCCCGGACGTCGACACGCTGCTGTACGAGTCCGGGGGCGACAACCTCACCCTGACCTTCAGCCCGGTGCTGGTCGACATGTTCTTCTTCGTGCTGGACACCGCCGAGGGCGAGAAGATGCCCCGCAAGCGCGGCCCGGGCATCACCGACTCCGACGTGCTGGTGATCAACAAGATCGACATCGCCCGGTACGTCCGCACCGACCTCACGGTGATGACCGCCGACGCCGACACGGTGCGTGAGGGCCGCCCGGTCGTGCTGACCAACAGCCTGACCGGCGAGGGCCTGGAGCGGGTCGCCGACCTGCTGGAGTCCTACCGCGCGGTCGCGCCGTGACCACCGTGGACAGGCTGCTCCCGGCCCACTACGAGCCCGCGCGCGTCCCCCGCGAAGTGCGCCGCCACGCCGGCCGCCCGGACACGCTCCCGGTCGGCCGACCCGGCAAGATCGGCCTGCTGGAACTGGACTTCGAGCGGATCGGCGAACGGACCGAACTGGTCCACCGGTACCAGAAGTCGCCGTTGCAGATCATGCGCCCGCTGTACTTCGACCCCGCGCGCCCGGACCTCGCCGTCACCTTCCTGATGTCCACCGGCGGCGGCGTCGTGCAGGCCGACCGCCTCCGGCTGGACCTGCGGTGCGGAGCGGGCACCGCCGCCCACCTCACCACCCAGGCCGCCACCAGGATCCACCGGATGGACACCGACTACGCCACCCAGCGGGTCCACCTCACCGCGGCGGACGGCAGCTTCGTCGAGTACCTCCCCGAACCGACCATCCCGTACCGCGACTCGCGCTTCTACCAGCACACGGTGATCACCGCAGCCCCCACGGCCACCGTGCTGGCCGGGGAGACCGTACTGGCCGGCCGGCTGGCCCGGGGCGAGCGCAACGCCTACCGGATCTTCGCCACCGACCTCGAGTGGCGCCGACCCGACGGCCGGCTGTTCGCCCTGGACACCGTCCGTCTGGAGCCGGGCGGCAGCGGGGTCACCGGTCCGGCCGTGCTGGCCGGGCACGACCTGATGTCCACCTTCTACGCCGTCAGCCCGGCGGCCCCGGCCCAGGAGGTCGCCGACACCCTGCACCGCGCGCTGGCCGGCAGCGGCCTGCCGTACGGGGTCAGCGTCCTGCCCGAGGACAGCGGCGCGTGGCTGCGCGTACTCGGCAGCGCCCCTCCCGCCGTCGCCACCGCGGTCCACCGGGCCTGGGACGCCGTCCGTCGGCTGCTGATCGGAGTACCGGCCCCGGCGCTGCGCAAGTGCTGACCGACGGCCGGTGCGCCGGCGTTCGGCCGCAGGACCGGCGGAGCCCCGCGCGGACCGGGCCGCGGGTTCGACCCTGCGAACGTCCCCGTCGGGGACCCTGGTTGATCGACCGAGGCCGACCCTTGACCCCTGTGGCGCCAACCACTAGCTTGCGAAAGACGCGCATCCATGACGACCGAATGGGAGGTGACCGGCAGATGCACACCAACTCCGATCTCGGTCGCCTCGCCCGCCGCACGGCCTGGGCTCCCGGTCGAATCGCGCACGGCTGCTGATCACGCCGTTCTGATGTGCCCCCCGTGGCACGTTCCGGAATTCCCCATCCCCATTTCTCGGCACGTCGCTGCCGCCTGCCGTTCTGCGCCCGCTCCTCCCATGGGGCGCGTCCGCACACAGAAAGCTGCCTGACATTGGCGAACATGACGAACGGACCGATCACGCACGGAAACGAAGGCCTGTCATGGTGACGGCGCAGATCACGGTCAACGGGAATGAGACGCCGATCTCGCCGGCCGCGCCCCACACCACCGCGCTGGACTTCCTGCGCGAGCGTGGCCTCACCGGCACCAAGGAGGGCTGCGCCGAGGGCGAATGCGGTGCCTGCTCGGTCCTGGTGGCCCGCCCCGGGGTGCACAGGCCCACCGACTGGGTGGCGGTCAACGCCTGCCTGATCCCTGTCGCGGCGCTCGACGGCCAGGAGGTCGTCACCGCCGAGGGCCTCGCCACCTCCGGCGCGCCGGGCAGGCCACCCACCCTGCACCCGGTACAGGAGGAGATGGCGGTCCGTGGCGGCTCCCAGTGCGGTTACTGCACACCGGGATTCATCTGCAGCATGGCCGCCGAGTACTACCGGCCCGACCGCTGCGCGCACGCGGACCCGGCCGGCAGGAGCGACGCCGAGCACGGTCCGAACGGTTTCGACCTCCACGCGCTGAGCGGAAACCTGTGCCGCTGCACCGGCTACCGCCCGATCCGCGATGCCGCGTTCGCCGTCGGTGCGCCCACCGCCGATGACCCCCTGGCGCAGCGTCGCGAGCAGTCTCCGCCCGCACCGATCGCCACGGAGTACACCCAGGGCGACAGCACTTTCGTACGGAGGAACACCCTGGCCGAAACGCTGCGGTTGCTGCGGGAGCGGCCCGACGCGGTGGTGGTCGCCGGCTCCACCGACTGGGGCGTGGAGGTGAACATCCGTTCCCGCCGGGCGGACTGCGTGGTCTCCGTCGACCGGCTCCCCGAACTGAGGGAGCTGCGGGTCGCATCCGACCACCTCGCGATCGGGGCGGCGCTGACGCTCACCGAGATCGAGCGCCGCCTCGACGGCGGCGTCCCGCTGCTGGCAGAGCTGTTCCCGCAGTTCGCATCCCGGCTCATCCGCAACGGTGCGACGCTCGGCGGGAACCTGGGGACCGGCTCCCCCATCGGTGACAGCCCGCCGGTGCTGCTCGCGCTGGAGGCGTCGGTGGTGCTCGCCGACGCCGACGGTGAACGCGAGATCCCGCTGGCGGACTACTTCACCGGCTACCGGCAGAGCGTGCGCCGTCCCGGCGAGCTGATCCGCACCGTGCGCATCCCGCTGCCGCTCTCGCCGGTCACGGCCTTCCACAAGGTCGCCAAGCGGCGCTTCGACGACATCTCCAGCGTGGCCGTCGCCTTCGCGCTCGACATCGAGGACGGGATCGTCCACAGGGCACGCATCGGCCTGGGCGGCGTGGCCGCCACCCCGATCCGCGCCCTCGCCACCGAGGCGGCCCTGGAGGGGCGGCCGTGGGCGGCGCGGAGCGTCGAAGCCGCGGCCCGGGTGCTGCGGGCCGAGGGCACGCCGATGGACGATCACCGCGCCAGCGCCGACTACCGCTCCGCGATGCTCGGCCAGAGCCTGCTGAAACTGTACGCGCGAACCGCCGAGGCGGTGTCGTCGTGAGCCGGTTGTCCGAGCGCCCCGAAAAGCCCGTCGTCGGTCTCTCGGTGCCTCACGAGAGCGCCGTCCTGCACGTCACCGGCACCGCGCTCTACACCGACGACCTGGTCCATCGCACCAAGGACGTGCTGCACGCCCACCCGGTCCAGGTCATGAAGGCCCACGGCAGGATCACCGCGCTGCGCACCGGGCCCGCGCTCGCCGTGCCCGGTGTGGTCCGCGTGCTGACCGGAGCCGACGTACCCGGCGTCAACGACGCCGGGATGAAGCACGACGAACCGCTGTTCCCCGACGCGGTCATGTTCCACGGCCACGCGGTCGCCTGGGTGCTCGCCGAAACCCTGGAGGCGGCCCGGCTCGGTGCCGCGGCCGTCGAGGTGGACCTCGACGAACGGCCCTCCCTGATCACGCTTCAGGAGGCGATCGCCGCCGGAAGCTTCCATGGCGCCCGGCCCGTGCTGCTGACCGGCGACATCGACGCCGGCTTCGCCGACTCCGCGCACGTGTTCACCGGCGAGCTCCAGTTCTCCGACCAGGAGCACTTCTACCTCGAGACCCACGCGGCACTGGCCTACGTCGACGAGGCCGGGCAGGTGTTCGTCCAGAGCAGTACCCAGCATCCCTCCGAGACCCAGGAGATCGTCGCGCACGTCCTCGGCCTGCACAGCCACGAGGTGACCGTGCAGTGCCTGCGGATGGGCGGCGGCTTCGGCGGCAAGGAGATGCAGCCGCACGGGTTCGCGGCCGTCGCCGCGCTCGGCGCCAGGCTGACCGGCCGGCCGGTCCGGGTGCGGCTCAACCGCACGCAGGACCTGACGATGTCCGGTAAGCGGCACGGTTTCCACGCCCGGTGGACGATCGGCTTCGACGCCGACGGCCGCGTCCAGGCCCTGGACGCCGTCCTGACCGCCGACGGCGGCTGGAGCCTGGACCTGTCCGAACCGGTGGTGGCCCGCGCGCTGTGCCACATCGACAACACCTACTGGATCCCCAACGCCCGCGTCACCGGTCGGATCGCCAGGACCAACAAGGTCTCCAACACCGCCTTCCGCGGCTTCGGCGGACCGCAGGGCATGCTGGTGATCGAGGACATCATGGGCCGCTGCGCGCCGCTGCTCGGCCTGGATCCGATGGAGCTGCGGGAGCGCAACTTCTACCGGCAGGGCCGGAGTACGCCGTACGGACAGCCGGTCCTCCAGCCCGAACGGATCTCCGCCGTCTGGCGGCAGGTCCAGGAGAACGCCGGCATCGCCGATCGCCGGCGCGAGATCGCCGCCTTCAACGCCGCGCACCCGCACACCAAGCGGGCACTCGCGGTCACCGGCCTGAAGTTCGGGATCTCGTTCAACCTCACCGCCTTCAACCAGGGCGGCGCGCTGGTGCTGATCTACAAGGACGGCTCGGTCCTGATCAACCACGGCGGCACCGAGATGGGCCAGGGCCTGCACACCAAGATGCTGCAGGTGGCCGCGACCACGCTGGGGATCCCGCTGCACAAGGTGCGGCTGGCCCCGACGCGCACCGACAAGGTGCCCAACACCTCCGCCACCGCCGCCAGCGCCGGGGCGGATCTCAACGGAGCGGCGGTGAAGAACGCCTGCGAGCAGTTGCGCGAGCGGCTGCTGCAGGTGGCCGCCACCCGGCTGGGTGCGAGCGCGCAGGATGTGCGCATCGTGGAGGGCGTCGCACGTGGCCCGGGCAGCGACGAGGAACTGGCCTGGGACGACCTGGTGCGCACCGCCTACCTCCAGCGGGTCCAGCTGTCGGCGGCCGGCTTCTACCGGACCGAGGGGCTGCACTGGGACGCGAAGACGTTCAGGGGCTCGCCGTTCAAGTACTTCGCCCACGGCGCCGCCGCGGCCGAGGTGGAGGTGGACGGCTTCACCGGCGCGTACCGCGTCCGACGGGTGGACATCGTGCACGACGCCGGCGACAGCCTGTCCCCGATGATCGACATCGGTCAGGTCGAGGGTGGTTTCGTGCAGGGCGCGGGCTGGCTGACGCTGGAGGACCTGCGCTGGGACACCGGGGACGGACCCGACCGCGGCCGGCTGCTGACCCAGGCCGCGAGCACCTACAAGCTGCCGAGCTTCTCGGAGATGCCGGAGGAGTTCAACGTCACGCTCCTGGAGAACGCCGGCGAGGAGGGCGCGGTGTACGGGTCCAAGGCGGTGGGTGAGCCTCCGCTGATGCTGGCGTTCTCGGTGCGGGAGTCGTTGCGGCAGGCGGCGGCCGCGTTCGGGCCGAGCGGGGTCAGCGTCGAGTTGGCCTCGCCCGCGACACCGGAGGCGGTGTACTGGGCGATCCAGGCGGCCCGCCGGGGCGGTGCGGCCCGGAGCGGTCACGCACGCGACGGGTCTGCCGCCGACGGGCACGCCACCGACGGCGGGATCCGAACCGACGCGGGTGCGTCGAACGGTGCCTGACATGACGTGGGTCGCCGCTGTCGCGCGGTTGCGGGCGGACCGGGAGTCCGGCGTGCTGGTGACCGTCGCGGCCGTGCGCGGCCATGCCCCGCGCGAACCGGGCGCGAAACTCGTCGTGGGGCGGACCGGGACGTGGGGCTCGATCGGTGGCGGCAATGTCGAGGCCGTCGCGATCGACCGGGCCCGGGAGATGATCGCCGCGTCCGCACCGGAGCCGGAGCTGATGGACTTCACCCTCAACGACAAGGTGACCAACCGGCACGGCGTGCAGTGCTGCGGCGGCACGGTGTCGGTGCTGCTCGAACCGTTGCCGGTGGCACGGGCGGTGGCGATCTTCGGGATCGGGCACGTCGGGCTGGAACTGGCGCGCATCCTGGCACGTCAGGACCTCGACCTCCATCTGATCGACACCCGTTCGGCGATGCTCGCCGAGGAGCGGCTCGCCGCGCTGGCGGACGCGGTGGCGCAGGTGCACGTGCACCACACGCCGCTGCTTCCCGAGGAGGTGCTGGCGGAGCTGCCGCGCGGCACCCACGTCCTGATCATGACCCATGACCACGCCGAGGACGCCGCTCTGTGCGACGCCGCGCTGCGCACGACCCACCTCGGCTCCATCGGGCTGATCGGGTCGGCGGCCAAGTGGGTGCGGTTCCGCAGACGCCTCGCCGCCGAGGGCGGTCACGACGGGGCCACCATCGACCGGATCAAGACCCCGATCGGGCTGGCCGACATCACCGGAAAGGCACCCGCGACGATCGCCGTGAGCGTCGCCGCCGATCTGCTGCGCACCTTCGAGGCCGAGAGACCCCGGCTCCCCGACCGGTCACGTGAAGGGGCCCTCACTGGTAACCACTGACGGGCGTCCGGCGGCCGGGGCCTCGTCTTACCGAAGCATGACGCGGTGCCCGTCCACGGCTCCGCCGCCGTGCGCGGCCGGTAGCGTCGCCGGTCATGAGGATCCTTGTCACCGGCGGCGCCGGGTTCATCGGTTCGGCGGTCGTAGGTGCCGTGGTCGAAGCGGGCCACGAGGTCCGGGTGCTGGACGCGCTGTTGCCGGCGGTCCACCCTTCGGGGGCGGCACCCGAGCTACCGGTCGGCGCGGAGTTCCGGCGCGGCGACGTCCGGAACGCGCAGGCGGTGGAGCAGGCCCTCGCCGGGGTGGACGCGGTCTGTCATCAGGCTGCCATGGTCGGTCTCGGCCTCGACCTCGACGACGCGCCCGACTACGTCGGCTGCAACGACCTCGGCACGGCGGTCCTGCTCGCCGCGATGGCCCGCCGCGGGGTGCGGAACCTGGTCCTGGCCGGGTCGATGGTGGTCTACGGGGAGGGCCGGTACGAGTGCCCGACGCACGGGAGCGTGGCGCCCGGGCCACGCCGCCGGGACGATCTCGACGCCGGCCGGTTCGAACCGCCGTGCCCGCGGTGCGGCGCCGCGTTGCGGCCGGGGACGGTCACGGAGGACGCGCCGGCCGACCCCCGCAACGTGTACGCCGTCACCAAGCTCGCCCAGGAGCAGCTGGCCGCCGCCTGGGCCCGCGCCTGCGGCGGCTCCGCACTGACGCTGCGCTACCACAACGTCTACGGCCCGGGCATGCCGCGCGACACCCCCTACGCCGGCGTCGCCTCGCTGTTCCGTTCCGCGCTCGCCCGCGGCGAGGCGCCCCGGGTGTTCGAGGACGGAGGCCAGCGCCGGGACTTCGTCCACGTCGACGACGTCGCGGCGGCGAACCTGGTCGCATTGGAGGCCGTCGGCGGCCGGCCGGCGGGCACCGTCCGGGCGTACAACGTCGGCAGCGGCGAGGTGAACACCGTCGGCACGATGGCCCGGGCGCTGGCCGACGCCCACGGCGGGCCGGCTCCGGTGGTGACCGGGCAGTACCGGCTCGGGGACGTCCGTCACATCACCGCCGACTCCTCCCGGCTGCGCACCGAGCTGGGATGGCGGGCCCGGGTGCCGTTCCGGGCGGGGATGGCCGAGTTCGCCGCCGCGCCCCTGCGGGTCTGACTACCCGGGCGCCGCCGGGAGCGCGATCTCGAAGCAGCAGCCTCCGGTGACGTTGCGCACCCGGGCACGGCCTTCGTGCGCCTCGACGATGCCGCGGACGATGGCCAGACCGAGCCCGGCGCCGCTGTCCCCGCCCTCCCCGGGATCGCGCCTGGGCGTTCGGGCGGCGCTCCCGCGCCAGCCGGTCTCGAACACGCGCGGCAGGTCCTGCTCCGGGATGCCGCCGCAGCCGTCGGTGACCGAGAGCACGACCTCGTTCACCTCCCGGCGGGCGGAGACGGCGACGACGCCGTCCTCCGGGGTGGAGCGGATCGCGTTGACCAGGAGGTTGCCGAGCACCCGGGTGATCTCCCGACTGTCCACCTCGACCGGCTCGGCGGCGACCTGGCGGCCCTCCAGACGGACGCCTCGCTGGCGGGCCAGGGGGTGGGCTCCGGCCAGCGCGTCGTCGACCAGGTCGTAGACGGAGACCCGGGCGAGCGAGAGGGACAGCGCGCCGGCCTGGATGCGGGAGAGTTCGAAGAGGTCGTCGACCATCCCGGTGAGCCGCTCGACCTCGGCGCGGATCCGCTGGAGGTAACGCTCCGGCTCGTCTGCCACCCCGTCCTCCAGCGCCTCGGCCATGGCGCGCAGCCCGGCGAGTGGGGTGCGCAGGTCGTGGGAGATCCAGGCGATCAGCTCGCGTCGCGAGGCGTCCAGTGCCTGCTCCCGGGCGCGCGACTCGGCGAGCCGGGCGCTGGTGGCGGCGAGTTCCGCGCTGAGCTGGGCGAGTTCGAGCCCGAGAGGACGATCCGGTGCGGTGAAACCGGTGTCGCTTCCGACGGTACGGGCGGCCGCGGTCAGGGCGCGGCTGCCGGCCACGACCTGGCGACCGAGCAGCGCGGCCGTCAACAGCGAGACCACGGACGCCACGGCGAGGACGGTGATCACCACGCCGAGGTCGTGTGCGGACAGGAACATCGCCTGGGCCACGGCGAACGTCCCGGAGGTGACGGCGAGGACGGTGACGACTGCGACGCAGAAGAGCGAGAGCGCCATCGAGCGGCGGCGCAGCAGCCGCACGGCGACCCAGCCGAGCAGACCGGCGCCGGCGGCGCCGAGCCCCGCGAACAGGGCGATCAGCAGCAGGTCCTTCACGCCGGGCCGTCCTTCTCGTCCGTCACGGGGTCGTAGCGGTAGCCGACGCCCCAGACCGTGCTGATCAGCCGTGGTGCGGCGGGGTCGTCCTCGATCTTCTCGCGCAGGCGGCGAACATGGACGGTGACGGTGGAGAGGTCACCGAAGTCCCAGCCCCAGACCCGTTGCATCAGCTCCTGGCGGGAGAAGGCCGTCCCCGGGTGCCGGAGGAGGAATGCGAGCAGGTCGAACTCCCGAAGTGTGAGGAGGAGTTCATGCCCCGCGCGGTGGGCCCGGCGGGCCTGCGGGTCCAGCGTGATGTCACCGGATGCCACCGGCGCGGAGGCGGGGACCGGCAGCGCGGCGGCTCGGGAGCGACGCAGGACGGACTGGACCCGCAGGACGAGCTCCCTCGGGCTGAACGGCTTGGTGACGTAGTCGTCCGCGCCCAGTTCCAGGCCGAGGATCCGGTCGGCCTCGTCCCCCTTGGCGGTGAGCATGACCACCGGGAGGTCCGCGCCTTCGTCGGTGGCCCGCAGGGTGCGCAGGATCTCCAGGCCGTCGATCCCGGGGAGCATGAGATCCAGGACCAGCAGGTCGGGACGGCGGGCGCGGGCCAGGTCGAGGCCCTGTTCGCCGTCACAGGCCCGGTCGACCCGGTGGCCGGCCCGGGTGAGGTAACCGGCGACGACCTCGCTCACGGTGAGGTCGTCGTCGATCACCAGGATGCGGGCGGGGTCCGGGGGGCCGGCGGGAGCGGGGCTGTCGTTCACCTCGCCGAGGATACGAGCTGTGGCCGTGGCCGGGTGTCACGCCGGGGTTCACGTTCGTGTTCCGTAAGATCGCGGCCCGACCGGACGCGGCTTCCCCGCCGTCGGGCTGACGTAGGACTTTCGTAAGGGCGCGGTACGGCCGCCGCGGGCCGGCCCGCGCCTAGCGTGGCCGACGTGATCTCTCCGACTCCCCCTCGGCCGTGCGCCGACGTGATCCTGCCGTGCCTCGACGAGGCCGCGGCCCTGCCCCGCGTACTCGGGCGTATTCCTCCCGGCTGGCGGGCGATCGTCGTCGACAACGGTTCCCGTGACGGCTCCGCCGGGCTGGCGCGTTCGCTGGGCGCGACGGTCGTCGAGGAGCCCCGGCGCGGCTTCGGCGCCGCGTGCCACGCCGGGCTGCTCGCCGCCACGGCCGAGCTGGTCTGTTTCATGGACTGCGACGGCTCGCTGGATCCGGCCCAGCTGCCCCGGGTCACCGCGCCGGTCGCCTCGGGCGCGGCGGACCTGGTGCTCGGTCGGCGCCGCCCCACGAGCGCCACGGCGTGGCCGCTGCACGCCCGCCTGGCCAACGCGGCGCTGGCCAGGCGGTTGCGGGCGAGGACGGGCGCCCACCTGCACGATCTCGGACCGATGCGGGCCGCCCGACGGGACCGCCTGCTGGCTCTGGGGTTGGGCGACCGCCGCTCCGGCTATCCCCTGGAGATGGTGCTCGCCGCGTCGGCGGCCGGGATGCGGATCGCCGAGACCCCCGTCGACTACCTCCCGCGCGCGGGTCGCTCCAAGGTCACCGGTACCGTGCGCGGTACCCGGCAGGCCGTCCGCGACATGCGGGCCGTGCTGGCCGCACCACCGCCGACCCTGCTGGTGATCGCCAAGGCGCCGGTCCCGGGCCTGGTCAAGACGCGCCTCACCCCGCCGTGTACACCCAAGCAGGCGGCGGCGCTGGCCGAGGCCGCCCTCGCCGACACCCTCGCCACCCTCTCCCTGGTGCCGGCCGGACGACGGCTGCTCGTCCTGGACGGTGACGTCGGCCCCTGGCTCCCGCCCGGCTGGCAGGTCGTCCCCCAGTGCGGTGGCGGGCTGGACGAACGGCTCGCGGCCGCGTTCGCGCACGCCGCCGACATCACCCCGGACGCACCCGCCCTGCTGGTCGGCATGGACACCCCGCAGCTGGACGCCGCCCTCCTCGCGGAGCCCCTGTCGGCGGCCCGCCGCGCGGGTGTCGACGCCTGGTACGGTCCGGCCGGTGACGGCGGGTTCTGGGCCCTCGGGCTGGCCAGGCCCACCGGGCGGCTGGCCCGGCGGCTGCTCCTGGGCCTGCCGATGTCCACGCCGGACACCGGGCAGGCCCTGCTCGACCGGCTGGCCGCGGAGGGACTCGCGGTGCACCGGCTCCCGGTGCTGACGGACGTGGACACCATCCTGGACGCGCGTCAGGTCGCCGCCGAGGCGCCGGGCAGCGGGTTCGCGGCACGTCTGCACGCGATCGAGGCGGCCCACGAGGTGACGGGGTGAGCGTCGCGACCGAGGCATGGGTGGACGACCCTTTCGCCGAGGCCGTCCGTACCGGGCGGGGTCCACTCTGGCTGCGCCGCGATGACGGCCGCCGGATACCGCTCGACGTCGAACGCTGGTGCGCACCCGCCGCCGGGGCGGATCACGACCTGCTGGCGCGCTGCACCCGGCTGACCGCGCCGGTGCTGGACCTCGGCTGCGGCCCCGGGCGTCTCGTCGCGGCCCTGCTGGGCCTGGGCATACCGGCGCTCGGTGTCGACATCACCGCGGCGGCCGTCGCCCGCACCCGCGGCCTCGGCGGGCCGGCCCTGTGCCGCTCGGTGTTCGACCGGCTGCCCGCCGAAGGACGTTGGGGTGGCGCGCTGCTCGCCGACGGAAACCTCGGTATCGGCGGCGACCCGGGGCAGTTGCTCGGGCGCGGTGCCGAACTGCTGGCCCCGGGTGGCGTCCTGCTGGTCGAAGTGGAGACGCGGGAGATCGACGAGCGGCTCACCGTCCGGGTCGAGGGCGCCGGAGGACGGGCCGGGCCGTCGTTCGCATGGGCCCGCTGCGGCCCGGCGGCCGTCGCCCGCCTGGCCGGCCGGGCCGGGCTCGTCGAGACCGAGCGCTGGACCTCTCACGGCCGCCGCTTCCTCGCCCTCCGAAAGACCGCCCGCCCCCGCTGACGAGTGGCCACGCCGGTGCCGTCCCTCCCGCCGAGGAGGGACCGCACCGGTGCTACTCCTGCGTCCCCGTGGGATCCGGGTCCGACCACTGCGGGTGCTCCCGCTCGGCCCACCGCCGGTCGACCAGCCCGGTCCGCATCCCCCGCCGGGCCTCGGGATCCCTGAGGGCCATCCGGATGTGCCCTGCGGTCACCAGGGCGATGGCCGCCGCGAGCCAGTCGTGGACGAAGGTCGCGCCGGTCCGCCAGGCCGGTGGCGTCAGGTGGGTGAGCCACATCGACAGGCCCGTCCCGAGGATCACCAGCATCGCGCCGAGCGTCCACTGGGCGTACAGCTTCTGTCCGGCGTTGAACTTCCCCGCCGGACGGTACGACGCGCGTGCCAAGGTCGCCCGCAGCCACGCCCGGTCCACGGGGTGGAACCGGCTGAGCGTCGACAGGTCCGCACGCACCGCCCGGAAGGCCAGTGAGAGCAACAGCGGCACCGGCAACGCCGAACCGGCCCACACGTGCACGGTGACGACGAGCCTGCGGCGCCCGACCAGTTCGGCCAGCGGCGTCAGGTAAAGGCAGGCGGCGGTGGCCAGGCAGGTCAGCATCAGGGCGGCGGTGGCACGGTGCAACCAGCGCTCGGCGCGGCTGAACCGGAGCAGACGGTCAGACGGTCGGCGCATCGTCACGTCCGTTCGAGCGGCCCACCCAGGCGTCGACGTCATAGCCGTACCGCTCCCAGTAGCCGGGCTCCACCTTCTCGGTCACGGTGATCCCGGACAGCCACTTGGCCGACTTGTAGAAGTACATCGGTGCCACGTACAGGCGCACCGGCCCGCCGTGGGAGTGGGAGATCGGGGCGTCCTGGAGCTTGAGCGCGACCATCACGTCGTCACGCCGGGCCTGTTCCAGGGTGAGGCTCTCGGTGTACTCGCCGTCGAAGCAGCTGAACCGCACCGCGCCCGCGCCCGCCCCCACTCCGGCGGCATCGAGCAGGTGGGACAGCGGCACTCCCTCGAACGGGGTGGCCGGCACCCGCCAGCCGGTCACGCACTGCACGTCCCGCACGATCCGGCGCTGTGGCATCGCCCGGAGGTCGGCCAGGCGGTAGCCGCCGGGGCGTTCCACCAGCCCGTCCACCGTCAGGGTGTACGTCGCCGGGTCGGGTTCCGGGACCGAGGAGACCACGGAGTAGTACCGGAAGCCTCCTCCTCCCGGCAGCAGGCCGGTGAGGCCCGTCGGGTCCTTGCCGGCCACCGCCTCCTGGGCCCGCTGGAGGTCCGGGCCGGCCGCGACGCCCACCGCGCCGAGCCCGAGCAGCCCCAGCACCACCCGGCGGCCGACCGGCGTTCCCCGGCCCTCTTCGATCTGTTCGTTCACGCCGCCGATTCGACCAGCCGGGCGGCTTGACGGCCAGGGTCCGAGCCGGTCCGTCAGACTTCCGTCACCTCTCGCCGCCCACCGCCATCGCCACCCGCCCCGAAAGGCGCCGGCGCAGCAGCGGGACCAGGACGACGACGCACAGGGCCGTCCCGTAGGCGAGCTGCTGGGCGGTCTGTCCTCCCGTCAGGTAGAGCGCCTGCCCGGCGGCCGGGACGGCCAGCCACTCCCAGCGGCCGTCGAGTGCGACCAGGGCGACCACCAGCAGCCCGTACCACGGGTAGGTGGGCGCGACGAGCAGCAGCGCCGTGCCCGTCACCAGGAGCGAACCCTCCCACGGCCGCCGCGGGTCGCCCCGGCGCAGGACACGGACCACCACGGCCGCGAGGGCCAGCGCCGCCGCCCAGGGCGCGAGGCCGTCGGGCAGCACCAGCCGCAGCAGTCCGAACCGGCCGAGGTTCCCCTGCTCGTAGCCCTCCTCCCGCAGGTAGCCCGGCAGATAGCCCAGGACCGAGGTACCCGAGGCCACGACGTACGGGAGGTAGGACAGCGCGAAGGCACCGAGCGCGGATCCGACGAGGAGCATGTCTCCTCGGGTCGGCCGCCGGGCGAGCAGGCCCGGCAGCGCACCGGGCAGGGTGAGGGCCGGGAGCAGCTTGGCAGCGACCGCGCCCCCCAGCAGGAGCCCCCCGCGCACCACCCGCCCCCGCGCCGCCCAGCCGAGCCCGGCGACCGTGAGCAGGGCGCCGAGGGTGTCCACGTGCGCGTCGTTGACGGCCCACACCGTCACACCGGGGAACCACCCCCACAGCGCGGCCCGCCACGTGCCCCGGCCCAGCCGCAGCAGGAGCACGGTGGTCGCCACCGCCAGCACGGCCCCGGCGGCCTGCACGCCGCGGACGCCGTGGCCGAACGGGTGCACGGCGAGGAACCACGCCTGCGCCACCGGCGGGTAGACGGTGTGCACGGCCGGCCGGTTGATCCGGGTGCAGTCCCCGGCCGAGGTGCGCCGCTCGTCCCAGCCCGTGCAGCCGTCGTCCACCGGGAACAGTCCCGGGTCGCGCAGCCGTGCCAGCGCCGGATCGTCCGGGGTGTGGGCGTAGGGCGAGATCCCGGCCGCCTGCACCCGGCCGTCCCAGACGTAGCGGTAGGCGTCGTCGCTGGTGCGCGGCGGCGCCAGGAGCCCGACCGCGGCCACGGCGATGCTGCCGGCCAGGACGAGCGCCCCCGTCTGCCGGGCGGGCACCTTGCGCAGCAGCAGCACCGCGACGACGAAGAGGGCGGTGTCGAGGACGTACCAGGCGGCGAGCGGGAGGGCGCCACTTGCGGCGACGGTCAGTGCCAGAGCGGAGACCAGGGCGCCGATCGCGAGGAGGCAGGGCGGGACGGTACGGGAGATCACGCCGCCCACCCTCCCACCGGCCCGGCCCCCCGACCCGGGCGGCGAGGCCGCCGTTCGGATTCCGTAAGCACGTCGGAGCACCGGTGGGACGCGCCGGGGCGCTTCGATGGACGTGTGGAAACCGAACCCGCCGACTCCGGCACGCCGGCCGCCCGCCGCCGCTACGACCTGCCGCTGCCCACTCCCCCGGCGTTCCTGCGCCGCGGGCCGTTGCGCGAGGGTGCGTTCACCTCACCGCTGCACGAGCCGCGGACCGTGGTCGTCGTCGGCCGCTGGCTGGGTGCGGCCGTCGTGGTCTGCTTCCTGACCGGCCTCGCCAGCCATCTCCTCCAGGACCCGCCCGGCTGGCTCGCGCCGCACCTGCCCGCGCGCCCGGTGAACGGCTACCGGGTCACCCAGGGCCTGCACGTCATCAGCGGTCTGGCCGCGATCCCGCTGGCGGGCGCGAAGCTGTGGGCGGTCTACCCGCGGTTGTTCGAGTGGCCGCCGGCACGCAGCGTGCTGCACGCCCTGGAGCGGCTCGCCATCGCGCTCCTGGTGGCCGCCGTCCTGCTGGAGCTGTTCACGGGCCTGCTGAACACCCTGCAGTGGTACCCGTGGCCGTTCCCGTTCCGTCAGACCCACTTCTGGCTGGGCTGGCTGGCCACCGGCGCGCTGCTGGTCCACCTCGCCGTCAAGGCGCCGCTCATCGCCGCCCACTGGTGGCGCCGGGCCGCGCCCGCCCTGGCGCAGCGCCGCGCCTTCCTCACCGCGACCACCGCCGCGGTCGGCGCGGTCACGCTCGTCACCGCCGGACAGAGCGTCCCCTGGCTCCGCGCGCTGGACCTGCTGGCCCCGCGCCGTCCCGACCTCGGCCCCCAGGGGCTGCCGGTGAACCGCACCGCCGCGCAGGCCGGGACGGTCACGGTGCCCGCCGACTGGCGGCTGCGCGTGGACGGCCCGCGGCCGTACGAGATCACCCTCGCCGAACTCGGCGAACTCCCTCAGCACTCCGCCGAGTTGCCGATCTCCTGTGTGGAGGGCTGGAGCGCCACGGCCCGCTGGACGGGGGTCCGTGTGACCGAACTCGTGCGGCGGGCCGGGGCCCCTCCGGGCTCGGCGGTGCGGGTCACCTCCCTGGAGGCCGAAGGACCGTACCGGGTGATGGAGATGCCCGCACCGTACGTCGACGACCCGCTCAGCCTGCTCGCCCTGCGCGTCAACGGGGAGGTCCTGGACGCGGACCACGGGTTCCCCGCACGCGTCATCGCGCCGAACCGGCCCGGCGTCCTGCAGACCAAGTGGGTCGAGCGCATCGAGGTGATCGCGTGATCGCCGGCATCCGCGCCGTACTGCTGGCCGGCGGCCTCGCCCTGATCGGCTACGGCCTGTACGGGCTGCTCGGCGACCCGTACATCACCGACCCGCCGGACATCCTGATCTGGGCGCTGTGGGGGCTGGTGGTCCACGACGGGCTGTGGGTGCCGCTGGTGTGCGTCCTGGGTGCGTTCCTGGTCCGCGGGCCTGTCCTGCGCGGCTGGCTGGTGGTCGCGGCGGCCGTCACCGCGGTCGGGCTGCCCGCCGTCCTGCGCGCCGACGACGACCACGGCAACCCGTCGGTGCTGCCACTGCCCTACCTGCGCAACTGGCTGCTGGTGCTGGCCGCCACCGCCGGCCTCGCGCTGCTGGCAGCGCTCGCCGGGCGGTGGCGGCACCGGGGTCGGGCCGTCAGGCGCCGGGCGCCCAGGGAAGACCGGTCGTGAGACCGTCCAGGGCGTGCGGGCAGGGGCACGCGCGCACGACCGGCAGCCGCTCCAACGCCTTGAACAGCACGGTGCGCAGCCGGTCGACGTTGCGGGCGAACTCCTTCAGCACCTCACCGTGGGTGACGCCCTCCCCGCTCCCCACACCGGCGTCGAGATCGGTGACCAGGGCCACCGACGTGTAGCAGAGGCCGAGTTCGCGGGCGAGGACGGCCTCCGGGTGTCCCGTCATGCCGACCACCGACCAGCCGTTGGCGGTGAACCAGCGGGACTCGGCACGGGTGGAGAACCGCGGGCCCTCGATCACCACCAGCGTGCCGCCGTCGACCGGTTCCCAGGCGCACTCCCGGGCGGCCTCCGTCGCCGCACGCCGCCCCTGCGGGCAGTACGGGTCGGCCATCGACACGTGCACCACCTCCGGGACCGTGCCGTCCGGCAGCGGCAGGCCGTCGTAGAAGGTCTGCGGGCGCCCCGAGGTGCGGTCCACGAACTGGTCGGGGACGAGCAGCGTGCCGGGCCCGTACTGCGGGCGCAGCCCGCCCACCGCGCAGGGCGCCACCACCTGGCGCACGCCCAGGGACTGCAGCGCCCACAGGTTCGCGCGGTAGTTGATCCGGTGCGGCGGGATCCGGTGGCCCCGTCCGTGGCGGGGCAGGAACGCGACCCTGCGGCCGGCCACCTCCCCCACGAACAGCGCGTCGCTCGGCTCGCCGTACGGCGTCTCCACCCGCACCTCGGTCACATCGTCCAGCAGCTCGTAGAGCCCGGAGCCGCCGATCACACCCACCTCGGCCCTCGGCAGCACGTCCTGGTCGACCGTCATCCCGGCCTGCCTCTCTTCTCGGGAACAACCTCCCGGCAACTGTAGGAACGGGAGGCGGTGGAACCGGGGCCCCTGGCCTTACGAATCGCGAACGCCCCCGGGCGAACACGTCGGTCGAGCGTGACGAGCGTCTTCCCCGGGGCCCGGCCGGACTCCATCACCCGGTGGGCTTCGACGATCTCGCCGAACCGGGCGATCCGGGCGGGGCGGGCCCTGGTGGCCTCACCGCTTCGAGGTCACGGATCTCGGCATACGACCGACGGGCGCTCAGACGCTGCGGCCGGGTCCGGCCGGCTCGGGATCGCGATGATGCCGGATCAGCCTGTCAGGACCGGGGCGACGACGTCGCGCGCGAAGGCGGCGAACCCGCGGGGCTCACGTCCGGTCAGCTCCCGGAACGTGTCGGTCGTGTGTGCGTTCACGCCCGCTCGGAGGGACCGGAACACGGCAACGATCCGCTCGGCCAGCCATGGCGGCACACCGCCTTGGGCCAGGCCGGCAAGAGCCGCGTCGTCCGGCACGTCGACGTACTCGATCACGCGGCCCGTGGCGGCGGAGAGGTGCTCGGCGACCTCCGCGTGGGTGATCGCCTCGGGCCCGGTGATCACACAGGTCTGCCCGTCATGCCCGCCCGCCGTGAGGACGGCGGCTGCCGCGACGGCGACGTCGCGCGGGTCGATCATGGCCACGCGCGCCTCGCCGGCGGGCAGGAAGAACTTTCCGGTCCGAGCGATGGTCTCCGCCGAACCCAGGATGTTCGACATCAGGTAACCGGACTGCAGGATCACGGCCGGAACGCCGCAGGCGCGCAGGTGCTGTTCGATTCGGCCGTGCTGGTCGGCGAACGCCGCCGGTGCGCCGACCTTCGCCCCCACGGTGGAGAGCATGACGATCCGCCCCACGTGCTCGGCGGTGGCCGCGTCGATGACGTTCGTCTCGTACTCGACCTGCCGCGGATCGTTGCCGCACATCAGGAAGACACGGTCGACCCCGGGCAGGGCTCGCCGGATCGATTCGGGATCGGCGAAGTCCCCGACCGCGATGTCGACGTCGCCACCGAGGAGGGCGGCGGCTCGACCCGGATCACGCACGAATGCACGTACGGGAACGCCTCGGTCCCGAAGCTCCGCGACCACCTTCGATCCGATGTTTCCCGTCGCCCCGGTCACCAGGACTCTCGTCATCGCAGGTCACTCCTCATGAGGGCCGACACCGTCGGCCGCGCTGCCGGGGCGGTGGGTCGGACCACCACATTCGCCCTCCGGTGGTCGGGGCCCGGTCGCCGCCGTCGGCGCGTACGGCCAGCCACTCGACGCAGTGGGCCCAGCCCCGCTCGCGCGGCGCGCGGGCCTGCACCGGGAGGTCTTGAACCAGGCACAGCAGGGTGCCCTCGCCGTTCTTGCCCACCCAGGAGAGCCGACGCTCGCGATCGGTGAGGCAGGAGGGCACCGCCCCGGGCCGCGCGGCGATCCTCCGCTCGACGGTCACCGGTTCTGCGGTCATCAGGTCGCGCCCTCTACTCCTGCGCTGCGCGTTCGGCCTGCTCGGCGAGGTCGGCCAGCGTGTCGAGCCTGGCGGCGCACATGGCCTGCAGGTCGTCGGCCAGCAGCCACACGGCCGAAGCGGTCGGCCTGGTCGTAGTGTTTTCCTTCCCGGCGCAGCGTAACCAGGCCGGAGCCTCTCAGCATCTTCAGATGCCGGGACGCGGCGCCGAAGGTGGCGGCGAACCGCTCGGTGATCTCCACCACCGCGGGAATCCAGAGCTGATTCACCACTACCGCCACAGCCGGTGACACTCTGCACGAGCTCTCCTTCAGACGACGCCGGACACTGCGGTGGTCTGACGCCCTACCCGCGACCGGTCCAGCGTGTATCGAGTCTCGATCACCGTCCGGTCCGGGTGCGGTCCCCGCCGTCGACTTCGAGCACCGCCGCCTCGACCAGGCGGCCGGCGTCGGCGCGGGGGCCGAGCACCTGGCCACGGAGGTCAGCGAGGTCGTGCGAGCCGACGGACGCGGCATGGGCCAGGCCGGAGCCCCTTCTGATGCTGCTGACGCGTCGGTCCGTCCATGGCGGGGATACCGTCCCCGCCCCGCCACCGCCCCACCTACGTGGGCCTGGGCCGTCGTCCTCTGCCTCCATCGATGGCCCCACCAGCCGATCCGTCTGCGGGACGGAGCGTTCGGGTGCGCCGCCGTGCACCGGGCGGTACAAAGGACCCATGCCCGAGCGTCCCATCAGCGCCCATCCGGTGCAGCCCCCCGATTGGGCGGAGGAGGACCTGGTCTCTGCGATCCTCGCGGCATCACGGGTCCTGGTCGCCGTGGCGGCTCGATCCCTCGGCAGGGTGGCCGAGGATCTGACCCTGCCGCAGTTCCGGATCCTGGTCCTGCTGAGAACGCGTGGAGCGATGAGCCCGGGCGACCTCGCGGAACAGCTGTCCGTCGCCCCTGAGGCGGCGTTCAGGATGGTCGACGTCCTGCTCACCGGCGGCCTGGTGCTTCGCCTGCCGGCCGGACATGACGGGCCGGGCGAACACGTCGAGCTCAGTGAAGCCGGGGAACGCATGGTCGCCGAGGTGACCGAGCGACGTCGCGTCGAGATCGCGCGGATCGTCAGGGAGATGCCACCTGACGACCGCGCCGGCCTGGCGGTGGCGCTCCACGCGTTCGCCAGGGCCGGCGGGGAGGCGATCCCTCATCGGGAGTCCGACTTCCTGGTCTGGTGAGCTCGCCACGCGAAGGGACGTGCGGACCCGCTCCGCATTACGGCGACGCTCCCAAGGTCGCCGCCTGCGATGCCGGCCGACACCGACCCGAGCGTGGCCCCCACCGGACGACCACCGGTTTCATGCCGCGCGAACAACCGCCGCTCGGTACCCCGGTGAGACCCACCGCGCCTGGCCGGCCCGCACCGGGTTGCCGGGGTCGTCCGGCGGATGGGCGGTTCAGCCTGCTTCGGCGGTGGCTTCGACGTCCTCGATGCCGCTGGGGCGACCGGCACCTATCCATCGGATGTACAGGCCGCCTCCGATGGCGAGGGTGGCGACGAGGGAGAGGATCGGCCAGCCTCGCAGCAGGTTGACCAGCAGGGTGAAGGCGACGGCCGCGGCGGCTGCGGCGTTGACGGCGGCGAGCAGCGGCTTGTGCTCGGTGCGGGCGAAGCGGGTCATGGCGAGCAGGCCGACGAGGAAGCTGACGAACACCGACACCGCGTAGAAGAGCACCAGTTCCTGTTCCTGTCCGGCTGCGGCCACGATGATCACCGCGGCGGCGGCGAGGTGGACGACCACGGACCAGTACGGGGTGTGGTGCCTGTTGGTGCGGCCGAGCACGGGCGGCAGCACGCCGGGGCGCTCGTCGGTGCCGGCGAGGGCCTTGAGCAGGCCGGGGCCGGCCTGGAAGGAGGAGCTGGCCGCGGCGGAGCAGCAGCAGGGAGCTGGTGAGCTGGAAGGCGCCGTAGAGCCATCCACCACCGGTGGCGGCGTGGGCGATGTCGGCGATCTGGGTGGAGTCGGTGCCGGGCAGGCCGATCCGGAGGTCCACGGCAAGGGCGGTCAGCGCGAGGGTGAGGCCGCCGACGATGACCAGGAGCAGGGCGAGGGTGCCACGCCCGAAGCGGCGCCGGTGGGTGTCGTCCAGCTGACCGAGCTGGGCGATCGCCGTGGACGGTGCCTCGACGCCCGTGGCAAGCGCCATCGCGACCGGGAAGGCGAGGACGATCGCCAGCACGGCGGAACGTCCCGGGTCGGTGTGGGCGGGCGCGGTTCCCATGCCGTGCGGGGCGGCGAAGCCGAGGATCACCACGGCGACGGCGGCAAGGACGATCACCACGGTCATCGCGGCGAACAGCAGCCTGCCGCCGTGACCGAACCAGACCGGCGGAACACTCTGGCACCATAGCTGACCTGCGGCAAAGACATCCAGGCCTTCGTGGCCCTTCCCGGAGTACGCAAGGTCCGAAGGCTCGCGCTCAACGGCGACACCACCTGGACAGTGCAGCCGTGAGGACTGGCGGATGCCCGGGCAGGGCCCCCTCCCCGGTCGCCGAAGGACGGCCACCACCGGGACGGTTGGGCCGGAGACTGCGGTCACCACTCGCCCCCCCCACGGACGATCCCGCTCCAAGCCAGTTATTAAACCTGACTTACCGGACGTGACAAGCACCCTTCGCCGCCCGGTCCCGGCGCTAGGGTGGCCCCATGGCGGACGTCCCGACGGCAGCGGCACCCTCGGTCGAGGCACTGGACACCGTGGTCGGGCGCGCCTGCGAACCGCCCACCGGCGCCTCCCGGGCGAAGCAACTGCGCTGGGTCGCCGGCGAACTGCGCACCGCCCTGGAACGGGCCGCGATCCCACCCTCGGCCGCCGGCTCACTCCCCGCGCTCCTCGCGCCGAACACCCTCGCCGCCTACCTCACCGCCGCCGAACAGGGCCTGCTGCGGCGCAAGCCCGCCGCACGACCCGACCACGCCTCGCCCGCCTCCATGCGCGTCCGCGAGGACTGCCTGCGCGTCCTCGCCACCCACGCCGGCATCACCATCACCCTTCCGGACCGCGACCCGCCGCCCGTCACGCTCCGGCCCGTGGTCGCCGCCCGCCCGCGCAGCGTGCTCCTCGGACACCTGGAACACACCACCCACCCCGGCCGCTCCGCGTCCCGCAGCCGGATCCTCGCGATCATCGGCACCATCCTGGACACCGGCTGCCGCGCCGGCGAACTCTGCGCCCTGCGCACGGACGACGTCGACCTGCGCCGCGGCACCATCCGCCTCACCCGCCTCCCCCAGCACCGCAACCCACACATCACACCCGTCACCGAGACGATCGCCCTGTCCGGCCCCACCCGGGCCGCCATGCGCCACTGGCTCACCGCCCGCAGCCACCTCGTCGCCCGCGACACCACCCGACCCCCCGGCCCGGACAACGAGACCACCGACGCCCTGTGGGTCAGCATCGCCCCCAGCGGCCACCCCCGCCCCGGCCTGCCCCTGCACTTCCGGGGCCTGGCCCGCGCCTACGCCCGCGCCATCCACGACCTCAACACCGACATGGCCACGGAACCCGGCTGGCAACCCCTCCCCCGACGCATGGAACAACTGCGCCGCGCCATCGAACTCCAACCCACCGACCCCACCAACCCCACCCTCCTCCGCCGCACCCACACACCTGTGTGAGGGTCGACCACCTCAGTCGTTATCGATCTTGTTGCCGCCGAGGTTGAGGACATACCGGCCAGCGCCGAACGCGATGGAACCCTCGCCGTTCGTGTCCCTGGCCTGCCAGCAGAGAACTCTCAGGGTGGCACAGAGCGTAGACTCGGGAACGCGGGACACTGCCGGTCGCGGTGCGCAACGTAAACCCACGGGACCTCAGATTTCAGCACCACACCAGGGTCCAGAGCACAACTGGGGGTTCGCTGAAGAATCCACGCCGCAACGGGGAGTTTTCACGGCCACAGCCTGCGGCTTTACCGTGGGGTCCTCATCGCCCCTTCGAGGGGTAGCAACCGGCCGCCGTCACCGCACCCGAGCCCGGTCGCCCGGGTCCTCATCGCCCCTTCGAGGGGTAGCAACACCAGTGGGGCCACCTCGGCACCGGGCGGCTGTCCCCGTCCTCATCGCCCCTTCGAGGGGTAGCAACTTCGGGGCCCCGGCCGCGGCGGGACCGCCACCGCGAGTACCGTCCGTGCCGGTGTCGCAGGTCTCGGTGAGGTGGACCTTGTAGCCCAGCCAGAACAGCTCGTCTCCCTTGGCCGACCAGCGGGCGTCGCGGTCGTAGGGGGAGACGAGCCGTAGTCGGCCGGGCGGGACGCCGTCGCCCTCGGCCTCCCGCTTCCCGACCACCTCCCGTCCCCAGGCGTCGCAGGTGACGTGGTAGGTCTTTCCAGTCGATCGCACGCACCGCCATCAACGCGGCCTGCCGGTCGGTCAGGTTCTCCGTGAACTGCAGCACCGTGACCAGTGCCAGCATCCCGGGCGACAAGCCCGCAGGTCCGCGCACCCCGAACGCGTCCGCGAACGGCTCGTCCGCAAACACCCCGCCAGCTCGTCCCTCGCCCGCATCGCGGGCGAACCGGACTGGAACACCGCCCCGGCCACCGCCGCCGGAATCTCCGGCAGCCCCTGCGGCCGCATCGACACTCCGCACCACCCTCCCGGGCCGCACCACCGCCAGGCAGCCCACAGAGTGGTCATCCCGAACCCGACCAACACCCCGCAGCGAAATGAGCAACAGAGTCCGCACGCGTCGCAAGGCCGGGCCCCGGTTCCGGGGCACGGCCTGGCGACGCATGCAGATCAGCAGGTACCGAGGTCCTGCCAGACGCCCCACTGACCGGTGGTGCCGGGCTCCTCGCCCAGCGTCCACCACTTGGCGCTCCACTGGTGACCCTTCCACGAGACGGTGTTGCCACCGGTGTAGACCTGTGTGCCCACCCAGGAGGCGGTGGAGCACGCCGGGGCGGCGCCGGTCACGGTGAGCGTGTAGGTCGCGGAGGACGTGGCCGAGGTGCCGGTCAGCGTGCCCTTGACCGTCAGCGTGTAGGTGCCGGGGACGACCGTGGACACGGTCGACACCGACAGGGCGGCGCCGGAGCTCCCGTTGACCGAGGACGGGCTGACCGAGGCGGTGACCCCCACAGGAACGCCGCTGACCGTCATCGCGATGGACGTGTTCGAGCCGTTGTTGATGATGGCCGTACTCACGGTCGCGGTGGTCGACGAGCCGGCGGTCACCGTGCCAGAGGACGGGCTGACCTGCACCTGGATGGCGGGCACCTGGACACTCGACGCGGAGGGCGACGGGGAGGAGGCGGTGGCGGCGGCTTGGAGGAAGGCCATCGTCGGGTACGTGTCACCCGACTGCGAAGCGAGCTTGGACAGGCTGTCACCGGCCCGGGCCTCGACGTGCGGGGCGAAGACCTGGGCGGGCAGTGGGGTGCCCGCCGCGGTGCCGGTGCCGGTGCCGGTGAGCGCCACGCCGGCGATGGCGGCGGCGGTGACGGCTCCGGCGAGCAGGGCTCGGAGTGGTGCGCGAACGGGTCCGGCCATGGACCGCGCTCCCTTCGAAGGTGGGGGACTTCGGCGACCTGAAGCACTCTGGCCTGGACCAATACTGGTGGTCTGGACCACCCGACTGTCAAGAGTCCTTACCAACCCTTGGGCTCAGCGGTTCCGCCGTATGAGCCACGGCAGCTCCGGAGTTCCTGCGGGCCGCGTTCCGCATCGACTGGAACACCCGCCAGGTCACCTGCCCCGAAGGCCGCACCAGCACCGGCTGGTACCCCGTCACCCAGCACGGTCACGACGCCATCGTGATCGCCTTCGCCGGCACCGACTGCCGCCCCTACCCCTCCCGCGAACGCTGCACCACCGCGGCCCGCGGCACTTGCATGCTCACCCTGCGGCCCCGCGAGCTCCACGAACATGTCGCCGCCGCCCGCGCCGAACAGGCCACCGACGCCTGGCAGGCCACGTACGCCCTGCGCGCCGGCGTCGAGGGCACCATCAGCCAGGCACTCGACATCACCGGCCTACGCCGGGCCCGCTACCGCGGCCTGCCCAAGGTCACCCTCCAGCACGCCTTCTCCGCCACCGCGATCAACATCATCCGACTCGACGCCCACCGGACCGGCCGACAACCCGATCAACCCCGCAAGCCCCGGACAAGCCGACTGTCCCGCCTCGCCTACCAACTCACCGCATAGCCCCGGCCGAAATGCGCAACAGAGTCGCTTCCCCTGTCAAAGACGCCTCGGTTGCCGGCCGTCAGGCCGACCTTAACTCCGAAACACGCTCGGGGCTTTGGTTGCACGTCGCGCGCGCAGTCGAAGCCCTCCGTCCCTGTCTTCTGGTGGTCGAGAATGTACGAGGACTCCTCACCTCACCTGCCGGTTCCCCTGGCAACCTGGAACCCTGCCCGTGGTGTCTGGGAGACCGACCCAACCCGAAATCCGACCAGTTCGCTGAATCCCGGAGGGATGAAACGACGAACCCGCTGGCCTTGGTAGCAATAACTGCCAGGTACCAGCGGGTTCGCACGGCACTCGAGGGTGTCTATGCGACTCATCGTGGGGTGTTGTGCGTTAGAACTCGCGCAGATAGGCGGGACAAGCGCCCAGGACCAGTACAAACAGATTGCGAGACCGGGCTTGTGCTGCTGCGTGAGTGACTGTGCTACTCGACGCGGAACCCTCCGTGAGCCTCTGCGCGCCGCAGGTAGTCGATCCACTCATCCCAGCGCGAGGTCCGGGCTTTGCCCTATTTCGTAGACACTCGCCTTCTACGCCACCAGGTCCAGGTTATCCGTGCTGGTGGCGTGCTGTCGTTCGTAGTCGACGGGGCTTCGATAGCCGAGGGCGGAGTGGCGTCGCCTGCGGTTGTACCAGGCCATCCAGGCGAAGATCACCATACGGGCCTGTGCCCGGGTCAGCCAGCGTGAACCGTAGAGCAGTTCACGCTTGAGGGTGGCGAAGAACGACTCCGCGAGGGCGTTGTCGTAGCTGGAGCCGACCCGGCCCATCGAGCGCCGTATCCCGTGCGCCCGGCAGACCTCGGAGAATGCCCCGGACGTATATTGCGCGCCGCGATCGGAGTGGAAAACCACCCCACGCACATCGCCGCCCCGGGCGTCGACGGCAGCCCGTACGGCGTCGACGACCAGGTCGGCGCGCATGTGCTCCGCGAGCGACCAGCCAACGACCCGCCGCGAGTGCATGTCGATCACCGTCGCCAGGTACATCCACGACCCGCCGACCGGCAGATACGTGATGTCGCCGCACCACCGGACGTCCGGCGCCGCAGCCGCGAAGTCACGCCCGACCAGGTCCGGCGCCGGCGGCACGCTCCGGTCCGCGACCGTCGTGCGGACCGCGCGCCGCAGGTGGCGGCCGACGATCCCGCGCTCCCGCATCAGCCGGGCGACCCGCTTGTGGTTCACCACACCGTGCCGTTCCCGCAGTTCACGGGTGATCCTCGGGACGCCGTAGGCGCCGTTCGACTCTTCGTGGATCGCCTCGATCCGAGCGCCCAGGTCCTCGTCGGCGGACCGGCGCGCGGCCCGGGCGGCCGCCGCGGCGATCCACCGGTAGAAACCGGAAGCCGACACGCCCAGGACCCGACACAGCCGCTGTACCCCGTACAGGTCACGATGGTCGGAGATGAACCGCCAGCGGCCGGTCATCGGCCCATCTCCTTGGCAAAATACTGGGCTGCCTTCCGCAGGATCTCCTTCTCCAGCTCCAGCTCACGGACCTGCTTGCGCAGTCGGCGCAGTTCCTCACGCTCGGCCGGGGTCAACGGGCCCTCACCGCCCGCACCCGACGACGAATCGGCCCGCGATCGTGCGACCCACCGGCGCAGCGACTCCGGGTTGACACCCAGCTCGCGTGCCACCGACGGGATGCGCCGCCCGCTGGACTCCACCAGCGCGACCGCGTCCCGCTTGAACTCTCCCGAGTACCTCGCAGTACCCATGAGGACATCCTCTCCACGGATCCGAAGATCCGCTTCTCAGAAGTGTCCACGGCTCGGGGTAAAGCCCACTTGACCACATATCCCTGAGGTCAAAAGGCCTTGATGGCTCGTCGTAGGCTGCGCTCCATGAGCTTGTGGGATGTTTTGCCGGACAGCGAGCGGCAGCAGTGGGCCTTCGATCCGTTCGTGAGTGTGGGTCCGCTGCGGTTTGGAATGAGTTCGGACGAGGCATCTGCTGCACTCGGTGGAGTCCGCGCGACCGTGCGCCAGCACGACTCGCATTGGAACATCGCGTGTCACACCTACCTCAGGCTGGGCGTGAAGCTCTATTTCGTGGCTGACGAGAGCTTGTGCGGCGTATCGGTCGATGCGCTGCGAGGGCCGCAGGTTCTGGCGGACGGGGTGGCACTGGTCGGGAGGGTCCCTTCCGAGCTGGAGCAGTGGCTGTTCGACCGCGCTGAGAGTCGGGAGACCCGTACGGAGTTGTTCTACTTGCCCGGGGCGGAGGCCGGGTCGCTGACTCTTGGGGTGGTGCTGTGCGTGCAGCGAGCCGGCGATCGCTTGGTCACGCGCCCCGTCTTCCTACCCGCCGAGGCCATGGAGGACGTCTACCACTACCTGCCGAGTGATGCTTGGGCCATGTTCTGATCAGGCATTTCTACGGGTCATGCATGCAGGTCGGGGAGCTCCCGGGTGCGGGCGAGGGCGGGGCGTGTCCGGCCAAGGTAGGTGTTGATGCCGTTGTAGGTCAGCGGCGTGTCGTGGTCGTCCATCATCCGGGCCCAGATCCCTGCGGTGGGGAGGCCGTCTGCGGCCATGGCGTCTATCAGATTCCGGCGAACTTCCCAGCCGGGCACTTTTCGCGACAACCGGCGGGGCTCCTGATGCTGGAGGGCCTTGCGGACGGTCTTGCGGTCGAGCCCGCGCCGTTGGGCGGCAACCGCGGCCCCATCACCACCTACCTCACCATCGAGCAGACCTACTGGACCCTGCACGCCACGCTGCGCACGGCGGAGAGCATGTCGCGCTCGAACAACGCGACGATCGTGAAGACGGACGGCTCGGGGATCGCCGAGGTGGCAGGTTCGCCTGGTGCAGCAGGACCAGGTCGGCGGCCGGCACGGGCGTGCCGCTACCCTGCTCCAACCGCCTGATGAGGGCAGGTACCTCACGGAGCGCGAAGCGCTTCACCGCCCGCGGATCCATGGCGAAGCTGTGGATGTCGGCTTCGTGAAGAGCCAGGCCTTCGTTGCCGGCGGGGTCCGTGCGGGAGGCATTGAACAGGATGCCCGCACCTTCCCTGCAAGGGCGAAGGATCCAGCAGCACGCGCCGTCGCCGAAAATGATCGTCGGCAAGGCCTCACCTTCACGGACGTCATGCAGCCGCATGAGACTGCTACTCGCCTCCGACTGCACGACCGCGACGGTGCCGACGCCCGCTTCGACGAGCTGCACACCCAGGTACAGGAGCCCCACAGCGCCGGCACAGCCCGCACCAACAACGTCGACCGGAGTCATGGCCAGGTCCAGGCCGGCGTCGGCGATCAGACGTACTCCAAGCCCTGGCATGACCCCCGCCGGTGTGCTGGTGGACGTGACGACGGCGTCGATCTCCTTGGGGTTGATGCCAGACCGCCTACATGCGTCCACGGTGCCAGCGGGCGCATTCGATGTCGTCGGCAACCTCCCTCGCGGGTCGCGGAGTCCTTGGCCGCGGCCCTGCGGGTCGCCCAGTAGGCCATGAGGGCGGTGACGACGACGCCGGCCGCGGCCACGATGACGCCGACCATCGTCCAGATATCGTTGCTGCTGTCCTCCATGGCGCGGGACCGTAGCAGCGCGGCGGCTGGGCTGGGGCGAGCTTCGGCGATCGGGAAGTGATCGTTGCCAAGGGCGCCAGGGCGGTGCGCCGGATCAGCTGGCGTAGCCGGCGATGAGTTTGATCAACGCTGCGACGAACGCGAGCAGGGCTCCCCAGAGGACCAGGCCCCAGGCCACGAACTGGTTGATCAGCTCCCCGAGACGGCGGGCGTCCTCGCCGCCCTCTTGTTTGATCTGTTGCCAGCTTCGGACTACGGCGACTGTCGTAGCTACCAAGGCGGGGATCCTAATCAGGTTCAGCAGCCCGGGCCGGAGAGCCCACATCAGCTGGCGGGCGAAGGTGGGGAGCTGGGCGCGGGCAAGCAGATCGCGATATTCGAGCATGGTGAACCATGCCCTCATGGCCGAGCCCAGTGCTGCGAGGGCCGTTCCCAGGGCGGTGATCCAGAACGAGGCCAGCGTCCAGCCGTCGGGTGCTTCCATGCTCCCCGCACGATACGGCCGCGAACCGCTGGGCGCCGCTAGGCGTACCGCGGTCACGCCTGGTGGCTGTGTGGAGCTCATCCGTCTGGCCGCAGAGTCGCAGCGGCAGGTCAGGAAGTGGGATGCCGGGGTTGGAACGGTCGGCGGCGGCCGCGAGGGTTGCCGGTGTTCAGGGGTGTCCCAGGGCGGCCTCGGCGTTGGGGATGGCTTCGTCGCGCATCCAGTTGAGGAACTCGCGCAGCACGGGGATCACTTCGCCGGTGCATTCGGCGCCCGTGAAGATCCAGGTTCGGGTGTAGGCCGAGCCGGCCGTTCCGCTGCCTGCGGGGGTACCGAGGGGGTGGTGAAGGTGTATCGGGTCGGTTCTCCGCCTGCGGCGACGTCGATGTGGGTCTCGGTGCTCACTGACGGGGGGTAGGCGGTGGCGACTCCGAGCGGCGTATCGGCGACGTTGACCTCGTGGTGGACCTGCGTCACTTCCTCGGCCTCTTTGTACACGAGGTCTCTCGCGCTTTTGATGCACTGGTAGAGAGGGGTGTTGTTCGCTTGGCCCCACCACCACTGGCCGAAGGTGGACGTGCGTTCCAAGCCCAGCTTCTTCAACTCGTCGTTGACCACGTGGCCGACCCTGCGGATCACGCCGATGGCACCGACGAAGGAGGCCTGGAACTCCTCCGGGTCGTCGTGGAGCTCCTCCAGGACTGCCAGGTACTTCTCCGCGAGTGCGAGTGCCTTCCGGCTCTTGTCCAGCCTCATGGGTACAGTTCAGCCGCTGTGCGGCGACTCTGCTGTCGCGAGCACTCCAGATGGCTGTCTGGTTTCCCGTCGGGGCAGCTCGTGCGTCAGCTGCACCACCGTCTCCCCACCCGGGCCCTCGTCCAGGCCGTGACGGCACAGCAGGGCGTTCTTGGAGGCGAGGAGTTGGTGGAGGAGTTCGAGGTGCTCGCCGGTGGCGCGGTTGGCGATTGCGGTGCTGTATCTGGTGGTACGCCAGGTGCGTGTTCGGCGCGCAGCCGGGCGCCGCGGTCGGCGGCTTCGGGGCGTGATCGGGGTATCGGGCCCACCTGGCCGGTGTGATTGTCAGTGGGGCCGGTACGTTTCCCGACCCCGAGAAGGTCATCGGCTCGTCCCCGGTGCGCGCACCGGGGCCGTTGTCGTCCCCTCGGTCTACGCGCAGCACCGGACAGAGCATCGCGCGGGGCGTCGAAGGAATCTTGAACTCGGCCGTGGGGTGTCTGGAACAGGGCAACTTGCAAGCGGCACACCGAGTAGGCCCGTACAACCTTCCCCGGCGGCCGCCAGCGGACGGGGCTGCCACGAACGGGGCCTGTCCGTCCGCGTCCCGCCCCAACCGGGCGCGCCACGGCCGGGCCGGGCAGGGTGCTCGCGGTAGAAGGTTGCCCACGGAGAGCATCGCACTCCGGACTGATACCGAGGCCGACGCAGCTAGGCTGAGCGCAGCGTCGGTGGAGGGAGCAGCTGGTGAGCCGGGGGTACGGTGCCGCGGTGCCCGACCGACGGGTTTTGGAGCAGGCGGGCGTCGGCCTTCCCGCGTTCCTGGCCGCCACCGTTCCGCTGGCCCGGCGCGGCAGTGGCAAGTGGCACGTGGCCACGCCGAACCCGATCCGGCACCGGTGGGGCGGCGGGTGCCCGCATTCCCATGGCTTGAAGGCCGACGCCGCCGCCGAGGTGCCCTTCCTCGACCTGCTGGACGGCATCTGCGCGAAGTGCGTACCGGCCGCGGCCCTCCCCGACCCGGTGCGCGGTCTGTGGAGCGCCTGCGTGGTGATCGCCGAGGCGGACCGCCGGGCCCGGGCCCTGGCCGACGGCACCGGCCCCAGGACCTGGCCCGGTTACGCCCGCGCCTTGGCCGCCGGGGCCCATCACGACGACGACGCGGTGCGAGCGCTGCTCAAGCCCTGGCTGGACCACGGCGAGGTCGGCGAGCAGGCGTGGACCGCGCTCGCGGCGTGGACCGTGGTGATCGAGCGCTCGAACCTGGCGCTGGCCGCGTACCAGGCTGCCGCGCCAGCTGCCGACACCACGGCCGCGATCAGCCGGGCCTGCGACGCGGTCGCCGAGGACCCGGCCGTCCACGCCACCTCCGCGGCCCTGGACACGGCCGTCGGTCGAGGGCACCGGTACAACCGGGACCACGCCGCGCTGTGGCCGCTGGTGCGCACAGTCTGGAGTGCCGCCCGACGCCAGGGGCGATGTGCCGAGGACGCGGCCGCGCTCACCCTGGCCGCGGCTGCGCGGCACTGGGCGGGCGCCAGGGTCCGCGACGTCACGGTCCTCCCGACACCGCCCAGCCTTCCGGCCTGCTCGTACGCGACGCCTTCCGCCTGGGCGGACGCTTTGCTGGGGGTGTGGTGGAGGGAGGCGATCACCACATGGTGCGCCCGCCTTGAGGACGCTCTCCAACCGGGCGCGCGATGAGCAGCCAGCACCTGGGCGAGGCCGACATGCTCGACCCGCGCAGGATGGACGCCATCGCCCAGAGCCGGCAGCATGGATTGGCAAGGTGGGTGGACGGCAGTGTCCCAGGTGGCGTTGACCGTGGCCGGTGCTGACCTGGGTCTGCGGGCTTATCGGCGAGGAATTTCAAAACCTGCGGGTGAGCGGAGTCACGACGAGGGGTTTGCGCCCTGGATGATCTCCCAGCCGTGAGCCTTATCTCCTGAAACAAGGAGAGGCGTCCCTGCTCCGCGGAGGGTCACGAGGGCGGTGTGGGCGGAATCGAGTTCGTCGACTGGACGCCCGTAGAAGAGGATCTCCGTCAGCTTCAGGTCGATCGGGACCGCAGTGTCGCGGATGCGGTGGAAGCGCGCCCCAAGGCGCACCGGTCCTTGGATGCAACGCACGACAACGGTTGTCTTGTCCTCCCCGGTGCCATGGATGTCGTCGATCTGGAGTTCTGCGTCAATCCGCGGGTGCTCGGGAGTTATCGTCACACTGCCATGATCTCAGGGTGTTCGATGAGCCACCGCGTTCGAAGCGGGCGCCAGCGTGGACGAGCGGGACGGGGTGGGTGCCGTTGAGTGGTCGGGCACCTCAGTGGCCGGCCGGGCCGCAGAGGTGGCGGCCTCTAGCATGTGCCGGGCGGTCGGCGTGTGCGGCTGGCAGTTGGGGCGCCGAACGTGGGCCGGACCTTGCCCGGGCCGCTGCGGTCGTGGTCAGCGCCGCAGGGCCAGCGAGGTCATCCGCGCGTGCAGCAGCGTGGCGCGGATGAGTTCGCATGGACCTGCCTGCTGTGTTTTCTGCATATTGATCAGAAACTCAATTGGTTCCCATCGAGGGTGTAGCGGACCTGCGGACCGTGGAAGTAGCCGCGGACGATGTGGGGCTGGCGCTGGCGGCGGTGGAAGAAGCGTCGGGCTTCGGCGGCCAGCTCGGACTGGTTGCGGGCCCGGTGCCTCATGGGCAGGCTGCGCTTGAGGTCGGCGTTGACCAGTTCGTCGGGGTTCGGCTCGGGCGAGTACGACGGCAGGAAGTGCAGCTCGACCCGTTCGACATGGTCGGCCGGCCAGGCACGGACTCTCCGTGAGCGGTGGGCCGAGTGCCGGTCCACGACGAGGTGGACCTTGCGGTCGAAGTGGCCGGCGAGCCGGTCGGGGAACCGGCACATGACCTTGGCGTCGAAGGTCTCGGTGAAGACCATGAAGTGCATGCGGCCCTTGGTGCTGATCGCGGACATCGCGTTGACCGGGAAGTGGTTGCCTGTGCGGCGCACGATTGGGGTGCGGCCCTTCTCGCCCCAGGTGCGGCCGGTGACCTGGTCGGAGCGGATGCCGACCTGGTCGGCGAACAGCACCTCGGCTCCCTCGGCCCTCGCCTTCGCACGGATCGCCGGCCAGGCCTCCTCGAGCCGGCCAGTACGGCGGTGGCGGCCAGGGCGAGCACGTACGACAGCGCGTGCCGCACCCCGCGGGGATCACGAGGGTCGGGTATTTCGGCCAGGCGTTCCAGCAGGCCAGGGTACTCCTTGGGCCCGGTCGGCGGCTGGTCACGGAGTTGGTCAAGGGCGGGTGGGATCGGAGATGATGCAGCGGCAGGCGCGGGCTTCCAACGGGATCACGGGGCGTAGAGAACTCCATGATCTTGGAAACCGTGCCTGCTTCACACCTGGACGACCTGCACCGCAGAGCCGGACAAGCCGGTCAAATCCAAACCTTGCCGAGGCCCTGTCGTAGCCGGCCGTGGATAGTCCTACCGTTCGGGGCACGGCGGGTCCTCGGGAACGACGGCGGCGATCCCCGCGGTCGGCGGCCACGGCGGGCACGGGGGCGCATTCAGGGCGGTTAGGGATGATAGCCGAAACGGCTCGCAAGATCCGCTTGACGGGCCGCTTCGGCTATCAGTCCCGGATTAAACGACTTGCATCATTGCCCAGATTAGGAGAATTCCGATCATTGTACAGTATGCGGATATTCCGGCCAGCGCCGCCCGCTTGATGGGCGGACAGTTGGCGAGCCCACCGAGTGATCGGATCTCCACAATTTTCAGCGCCCAGCCAATCACGCCGAACGCCAGGAATAGTGATATCACCGCGAGGTGCGGAAGCCCGATTTCATCGGGCCGAATCACTTTCCGGTATTCATCTGCTCCAGTCATGCGCCCCCCACATCACTTCCCGCGACCAATCAGGTCATAATTCTACACGAAAGCGGCAGTTGGGTAGATCCCAGACCCTATGCCGACCGACACGAAGGTTGCTGCCACTCCCCCTTGCCCCTGATATGCAACCCCCAAACCGGGCGCATGCACAGGCACCGACGCTTCCACTGCTCTGCTTGTCTGCCATTGTTGCATTGAAGCCAATACTGAAACCGCCGCCCATGCCAAGCAGCTTCTTGGCAAATTCCCGCTCAGGCATGTTCGATCCTGCGGCCCGTTCCGCAACGTGGGGGAACGACCCCCGTAGCCGCCCTGGAAGGTGACTGTGGCGCACAATACCGCAATGCAGGCCGATCCGAACACGGTGGTGCGCTCTTCTGTCCACTCGACCCAGCCCGGCACTTTGCTGCTTGCGACACCGCAAGCACCGGATGCAAAGGCGAAGTCATTGGCGCACGGTTCGCCGCCTGCCGATGCCGCCTGATCAAATGCCGCCGCAGATCCCGACTGCTCGAGCCGGCACTCAGGGTCTGCCTTGCAGGGGTCTGTACGGCCTTCAAGACCGTACAGACCCTCCTCCTCCGGCGATCATCACAAAAGAAGGACGGCCAACCTTAACGAACCGCAAAGTTCGAGCCGACCTTCCGGAAAGGGCATACGGCAACAGTCGGCGCGGCCACCATCTCGATGGCCGCGCCGGCGGCCTCAATGGAAAATGGGCAACACCTTCCCATGCGGAATCGACAATGACCCCTTTTCGCCGAGCGCATCCGTTAGTATAAATAGACATCTGGCCAGACTTTCGGCCTAGGCCTGAACGAAACGGCGATTTGCCCCGTAATACCCGTATTCCGGGGCAACAGGGAAGGTGGCAGTGGTACTTCTCTTCATCATCCCGCTACTTGCAGGGATCGCAGTGGTGACCGACTTTCGAGGGATCGGGTCACACTTCGCCGGAAACCTCCCAAGGGGCGAAAGCGGGAAACTTCCGGGCGTCATCTACCTTGTTGGAGGGGGCTTCATCGCACTCTCGAGCCTTGTTATCGTAACCACCCTGGTGAGGTTTATTGTAAGCCTGATGTGATGGCAAGATAATGCCCGAAAGCGGCAGGGCCATGCGCATTGAATTCGATCAACCTGGCTACCGTGGCGATCTTGGGAGCCTTGGATGTGATGGGCATGGCGTGCATCGTCAGCCTCGCTGTCTCGGCACTGTCAGGATGGTGCCGGCCGCGCGTCGGGCCAGAAACGGGGATTAGAGTTGATGGTTCTCGTATTTGCACTCCCCTTGCTCCTGGGGGTAGCCGTCGTGATGGACGTCCGAGGGCTTGGCTCGTTTTTTGCCGGGTCACTGCTGCGAAGGGACGACGGCAAGCTCCCCGCGGTCATCCTGGCAGTCGGGTGGTTCTTCATTGCGTTCTCCGCGATTGTCCTGGCTACCAGCCTGATCAGGCTTCTTCTCAGCCTCGGCTGATATCGTCACAGTTGCCACCTCCGGCGGCCGCTTGAATCTCGGCTGAACTTGACCAACGATCTGTCCCGGGGTGGCACCGCCACCCCGGGACAGCGGGGACGGTAGCCATGGCATTTCTCTTCCTCATCCCGCTGCTCATAGGGCTCGCGGTGGTGACTGACTTCCGGGGAGTCGGATCACATTTCGCCGGCAACCTCCCGAGAGGTAAGGACGGGCGGCTTCCCGGTGTCGTCTACCTCACCGGAGGGGTCTTCATCGCACTCCCGGGCTTCGCCCTTGTGAGCATGCTGGTGAGGTTCATAGTGAGCCTGGGGTGACGGCAGCATTCATCCCATGCCAGTCCCGGTCTCAAATCAATTGCACCCAGCCACAGAACCCAGGGCGGGCACAACCTTGTGCAACAGGCACGCAGGAACTCCGTGGTCGGACTGGAGGCTGCGGGCTACCGCCCTCGGTGGCCGCACCCGCAGCACTCACGAACTACCACGAGTAGATCAGCGCTACCCCTGCTCGAAACGTCGGCCAGCGCCGCGACCAGGACGTCCGTGTTCAGCTCGGGGCCACCGCTACCGGATCTCCCACGGGCTGGGCGCTGAGGGCGGTTTGGAGCGGGTAGATCGTCATAGCCGAGTCGAATCAAACGCCATAGAACTCGTAACACGATCTTGCTGATCGTTGCTGGTGGGGCGTGACCGATGTGACGATTCGTCCGTTCGTGATGGCGTGAGCAAGAAGCCGTGGGTGGTGGACGACGAGTTGTGGGCCCGGATTCAGCCGCTGCTGCCAGCTTGGCCGGAGCGGTCGCCGGGGGCCCGCGCCCCGTGGACGACCGACTCTGCATGCAGGGCATCCTCTTCGTGCTGTACACCGGAATCACCTGGCAGCAGTTGCCGCTGGAGCTGGGCTTCGGTTCCGGGCAGACCTGCTGGCGGAGACTCGGCCGCTGGCAGGAGGCCGGGGTGTTCGAGGCTCTCCACCGCATACTCCTGGCCGAGTTGAACGCGGCCGGACTGATCGACTGGACGCGCGCCTGCGTGGACGCCTCGCACGTGCGCGCGAAAAAGGGGGCGAGGCGACCGGCCCGTCGCCGGTCGACCGCCGCAAGACCGGGAGCAAGCACCATCTGATCAGCGACGGAGGCGGCATCCCTTTCCACGTGATCACCACCGCCGCCAACGTCAACGATGTCACCCAGACTCTCGCCCTGGTCGACGCCGTCCCGCCGGTCGCCGGCCGCGTCGGTCATCCCCGCAAGCGCCCGGACGCCCTGCTCGGCGACAAGGGCTACGACAGCAACCCCAACCGTCGGGAACTGCGCAAACGTCGCATCCTGCCCGTCATCTCCCGCAAGGGTGAGCGCGACATCATCGGTCTCGGAAAGCTTCGTTACGTCGTCGAGCAGACCTTCGCCCAGCTCCACCAGTTCAAGCGCGTCGCCGTCCGCTGGGAACGACGCCTGGACCTCCACAACGCCTTCGTCTCACTCGCCTGCGCACTCATCTGTTGGCGACGCCTGAACACACACGGCCAGTGATCGTGTTACGAGCTCATAGGGGGCAAGGTGCGTCAGCGGATCTGGTGGGCAGTGGCAGGCTTGTGCGCAGTGGTTACGGTCGTGCTGGCTGCGATAGCCGTCGTGCGTGACCTGGACCTGAGACCGCGTTTGAGATCTCGCTGAATGGCAGGTAGACGCGCCGAGCCGTCCTCAGGCGAAGGCGGTCTCCGCGAAGGAGATCCCACCGCGGTGGCTGTGTTGGAGGGTAAGTCGCGGCGAGTGCTGGGGTGGCTGTCGTACGTACTGGCGGAATCCGGCAGCTCGGAACTTGAGCTCGAAGGAGTGGCCTTCGATGTGCCACTGCGGGCCGCCGCGGCTGTCCTGTGGGGTCGAGCGTCGAAGGTGGTCAATGTCCAGGCTCAAGGCAGTCCACTTGAAGTCGAGGTCACCCTCGATGTCCCAGACGTCCTCGAACACGAGCGTGGATGGTGCGATCCAGAAGCTGAAGTGCGTCTCCGGCTCGACCGGGTGCACCCAACGGACGATGTAGTCGATGTCCAGCAGCAGGCGTGGCAGAGCGTTGTCCGAGGTCGGGGGCTGCACGCAGAGGCCGTGGATGGTGACGTCGTGCCATCCCATGGCGTCGAAGTCGGCGTCGCTCCAGATGCTCTTCGTCAGACCGGATTCCGGGTGGGTGCCTGCGCTCATGGCGGCATCCAACCAGAATGCGGCAGGCGGGCGCGTCAGGTATTTGCTGGTGCAAGAGGTTGCGGGCCGGGTCGTGTTGCCGGTCGGCCGCGGGTGAGCCGACGGACCATGATGCCGATCATCGCCCAGCGGATCATCGTCTCCGAGTGGGCGGGGCTGGTCTCGTAGTCCCGGGCGAGGCGCCGGTGGGCGGTTAGCCACGAGGTTGGGTCGGCCGCGCGGCGAGGTGCCTGCCCGTGGCAGGTCCTTTTCCGCGCGGCCTCCCGCCGAACTGGACATGACGGTTTCCCTGTCATCCGGCTCTCCAGTGATCACGGCGTGAGTGATCGGGCCGTTCGCGCTTCGTGGATGCGGTCATGGCAGGCAGT